>JBMTIF010000022.1:0-11623 GCA_049437045.1 Alphaproteobacteria bacterium
GTGCTTTTCACCATTGCGCCGCCAGTGGAAAAGGCCCGGGTTTGGCAACTCTGTCGCTGTTTTTCTCACCACGCTGGTGGTCCTTCCTGCCTTGGCGCTGTTTCTGTTTGGACTGACGTCCTATATCGACGTGTTCATCGGAAACCGGCCTGCCTTTGGTCTGGATATTTATGGCCGCCCAACGGCCAACCAAGAGCTTTACGCCACCCTAACTAAAGTGTCCTTTGCCGTCCGCGGGATCATCATCGCGGTGCTGATCAGCTTCTCCTATTACGGCATCACAGACTGGCTGAACCTGCGCTACAGCCGCATCGGCAACCGCGACGAGGTCCGGGTTGGCGCGGTTCAAGCCGTGACGCAACCATGGATTTTCATCGGCCCTGCGATTGTTCTGCTGCTGCTGTTTCTGGTGATTCCAGCCCTGTTCACCGGATACATTGCCTTCACCGAACAAGTGAAGGGCGGAACATTCTTTGAGCGATCCTGGTCGCTAGCAAACTGGAACAGCGTGTTGTTTGACCCGCGTGAAGCGCGGCTTTGGAACGAAAAACTGCTGCTCGCCCTGCGAAACTCGCTCATGTGGCTGACTGTCGTACCCACGGCCTGCATCGCCTTTGGACTGCTGATCGCCGTACTGGCTGACAGCGTGAAATGGGGTGTGGTGGCCAAAGCATTTATCTTTGTTCCAATGGCAATCAGCTTTGTTGGCGCTGCAGTCATCTGGCAGAACATCTTCACCGACAAAGGCGTTGACCCCTATCAAGTGGGTCTGCTCAACGCCGTGTTCAGACCCCTGCTCGCATGGATCGGCTCGGGCCCACAGTTCTGGAACACCATCGAGTTCTGGGGCAACTTCTTTCTGATGTTCATCCTCGTCTGGATCCAAACTGGCTTTGCGATGGTGATTTTCTCCGCAGCGCTGCGCGGCGTTCCAGAAGATACGATTGAGGCCGCCCGCATGGATGGCGCGACGCCGATCCAGATTTTCTTCCGTGTGAAGCTGCCGCAGATCTATTCCACCGTTGTTGTGGTTTGGACAACCATCACCATTCTGGTGCTCAAGGTCTTTGATATTCCCTACGCGCTCGCCAATAACAACGATGACAAGCTGCTGTTGGCTACGCTTATGGAGCGTGCACAGAACGTCGATCGCAACGAAGGCGCGGCTGCGGTCGTGGTCATGATGCTGCTGGTGGCCGTAATTCCGATCATGATTTTCAACGTCTGGCGCATGCGGCAGGAGGAGAAATAACCATGTGGAACCGCATTATTGGTAGCATCCTTCTCATCGCTGTCGTCATCGTTTGGGTGATCCCCTTTGCGGGTCTGGCTGTCACCTCTATCCGTCCGCAAAAGGACGCAAACGAAACCGGCTTCTGGACGGCCTTCTACCCCATTGAGCAGGGCTATCAGATCCGCACCTTGCCGGCCGAAGATGGCGGCTCGACACTGATTGCTGGCAATCTGCTTGAGACCAAGAATGCCGAGCTGCATCAGGACTTCATCGATGCCAACGAACGGTCCAGCGCCTATACGCCGCCCTTCTTCGCCATCAAGGGCGATGTTGCGCGGATCCAAGTGGTCGAAAAACTGCCAAGGGAAGACGATCCCACCAAAACGAAGCCCGTCCGTGTCGACAAATTCCCCAATGAGCCTTTTGAGCTTACGGGGGGTATTTTCGAGTTTTCGGCCAACGGTGACTATACGTGGCGCTTTCCCGAAGACGCGCCCTACACCAAAAACAAGGGGAAGCGGCTCTCCGTTTTCATCGAGCGAGAACCACAGTTCGGTTTCCGCTCCTATCGACAGGTACTTTCAGACAGCAAAGTACCAAATGCGATCATCAGTTCGTTCGTCGTGACCATCCCCGCGACCATCATTCCGATCACCATCGCTGCTTTTGCCGCCTATGCCTTTGCGTGGATGACATTTCCCGGGCGGAACTTCATCTTTATTGGTGTTGTGGCGCTGTTGGTCGTACCTTTGCAGTTGGCTTTCCTGCCTGTCCTTATTGGGTTCAGCAGCATTTCAAACTGGCTAACGGCTGTGAACCAGCTGTTCACCAACTGTCAGGGTGCGCAGTGTAATGTCAGCTCGAAAAGCTTCGCGGGCCTGTGGATATCGCACACGGCTTTCGGTTTGCCTTTGGCGATTTATCTGCTGCGGAACTACATCGTCGGACTGCCGCGCGATATTCTGGAATCAGCGCGCATGGATGGCGCTACGCACTTGCAAATATTCTTGCGCCTGATCATTCCGCTTTCCGTTCCAGCGTTGGCAAGTTTTGGAATTTTTCAGTTCCTCTGGGTCTGGAACGATCTGCTTGTCGCCTTGTTCCTTGGCCCGAATGCCGACACCGACCTGGTGCTCCCGCGGGTGATCCAGAAACAGCTGGGGACGTTCAAAGATCAGCTGCACCTCTTGAACACCTCTGCGGTCATTTCAATGATTGTGCCGCTGATCGTGTTCCTTTCGCTCCAGCGCTACTTCGTGCGTGGCCTGCTCGCGGGTTCGGTTAAGGGCGGCTGACGGGAATGACAGACTACGAAGCGCGGTTCCGGGCGTCGCCCTTTCTCGTGGAACCCACATCAGCACGACCCAAGCTGCACCTGACGCCACCCAAAAACTGGATGAACGACCCCAACGGGCCCCTTTATATGGATGGCCTTTGGCACTTGTTCTACCAGCATCACCCCGACGGGATGATCTGGGGGCCGATGCACTGGGGGCACGCGACGTCGCGCGATTTGCTGCACTGGGAACACGAAGAAATCGCGCTGTATCCCGATGCTTTAGGCACCATTTTCTCCGGCTGCGTGGTTCATGACCGCCATAACACCAGTGAGTTCTTTGATGCAGGGTTTGAGAACGGTCTGGTTGCGCTGTTCTCCTTCGACAGCCAAGCGCAAGGGATCGCAACGTCAACCGACGGCGGATATACTTGGACCAAATTTTCTGGAAACCCGATCCTTCCAGCCATAAAAAAGGATTTTCGTGACCCAAAGGTTTTCTGGTGTCCAATCTCCGAACGGTGGATCATGGCCATCGCGGCCGATCCGGAATGTCAGTTCTACAGTTCTTCCAACCTGATCGACTGGACGCTGGAAAGCGGTTTCTCCGACGGTCCGGGCAAAGGCGTTTGGGAGGTTCCTGACCTCTTCCCCCTCACGGCCCCGGACGGAAGCACGAAATGGGTTTTGCTCATTTCAATCGACGATCACGCCTGCGCTGGCGGGTCCGGCGTCATGTACTTCATCGGCCAATGGACGGGTTCTCGGTTTCTCAATGACGAGCCGGGGCGTTTCTTTTGGCTCGATCATGGTCCAGACAACTACGCCGGAACAACGTTTGGCGAAGCACCGGATGGGCGTCGGGTGTATGTTGGTTGGATGCTGAATTGGGCCTATGCCAACAAGACCCCACAACTCGATTATCGCGGAACAATGACGGTGCCGCGTGAATTGTTTCTGACTAAGGGGGCTGACGGGGCACTTCGACTTGGCTCCAGTCCGGTCAATCTCAGCCCTGCATTTCAGGACCAGACTAGGCAGCAACTGGACTTGAACCCCGGCAGCGAACAGGCGCTTGAGGTTTCCCAGACCACCTTTGCCCTGACGCTGGAAGCGTCGTCATTGTCGAGCACGGTCAAAGTGCTTCTCGACCCCTATCCTGATCACGATAGAGCCACAGAAATTACCTTTGACCCAACCGCACAGGCCATCACCGTCAGGCGTGCTCAAGGGGTGGAGGAGATGTTTGAAACCGCCGTCCTTCCTGCCTTCGCGAGCACAGAATCGACGCTGGATGTCCTGATCCTGGTGGACGAAGGGTTGCTTGAACTCTTTGATCAGATCACAGGGCAAACCCTTTCACTGGTCACCTATTCGGGCCAGAGAGGCGGTGGGTCCATGATAATCCAGTCAGAACAGGCGCAGGGTGTCACCCTGACCCTGCGGCAGTAAGGCAGCCTCCAAACGTTTGAAGCGGCATCCTGCGCGGGTTTATGTCGCCAAAGAAACATTGCTTTGTGATCGAGGGTCGTACCACAGTGGCAATTCATTCGATCGCATTGGGAAGGACTGTCGCCATGCAGAACGCCAAAAATTTCTACATCAATGGTCAGTGGGTCGCGCCGAAACAAGGCCGGGACTTTGCTGTCATCGATCCGTCTAACGAAGAAGTCTACGCCACCATTTCCTTGGGTGGACAGGCCGATACGGACGCCGCTGTAGCTGCGGCCAAGGCTGCGTTCCCAAGCTGGCGTCATTCCAGCAAGGCGGAACGGCTCGAACTGATGCAGTCCATTCTTGACGTTTACATGCGCCGCTCGGACGAAATGGGCGCGACAATCAGCCAGGAAATGGGCGCTCCGATCGACATGGCCAAGGTGCAGCAGTCCGGCACGGGTTCTTTCCACCTCAACGCCTTTATTGAGGCGTTCAAGGACTACGAATTCGAACATTCCTTCAGCGACGAAAACCCTGATACGCACATCATCAAGGAACCTATTGGTGTCTGCGCACTGATCACGCCGTGGAACTGGCCCATGAACCAGATCACGCTCAAGGTAATTCCGGCGCTGGCGACGGGTTGCACGATGGTCCTGAAGCCTTCTGAGCAGTCCCCCATGTCGGGCATCCTATTCTCCGAAATCATGCACGAAGCGGGCGTACCTGCAGGTGTGTACAACATGGTCAACGGCGACGGTCCGGGCGTAGGCAGTCAACTGTCCGTGCACAAAGATGTTGATATGGTCAGTTTCACCGGCTCCACACGCGCTGGCCGCGCCATCACCATAGCAGGCGCGGAAACCATCAAGCGCGTGTCGCTGGAACTGGGTGGCAAAGGTGCAAACCTGATTTTTGCCGATGCAGACCCAAAGGCCGTTAAGCAAGGCATCATCCGCTGCTTCAACAACACCGGCCAGTCCTGTAACGCGCCAACCCGCATGCTGGTTGAGCGTTCCCGCTACGATCAAGCGGTCGAGGAAGCCATCGCTGCCGCGAACGCTACCACCGTTAACGCGGCTTCTGAAGAAGGTCGGCATATCGGTCCGCTGGTATCCGAGCTGCAATTCAACAAGGTGCAGGATCTCATCCAGAAGGGCATCGACGAGGGTGCGCGGCTGGTCGCTGGTGGTGTGGGTCGCCCCGAAGGTCTCAACCGCGGCTATTACGTCCGTCCAACGGTTTTCGCCGATTGTACCAACGATATGCAGATCATGCGGGAAGAGATTTTTGGCCCTGTTCTGTCAATGATGCCTTTCGACACCGAAGAAGAGGCCATCGAGATTGCGAATGACACCGATTACGGCCTGACCAACTATGTTCAGACCTCTGACCCTGAGCGGGCACGTCGCGTCGCAAGGGCTGTGCGGACCGGGATGGTCGATATGAATGGCAAAGGACGCGCGGCGGGTTCGCCTTTTGGCGGCATGAAGCAATCCGGCAATGGTCGCGAAGGCGGTCCATGGGGGCTTGATGAGTTTGTCGAAGTCAAAGCCGTCGGCGGTTGGCCCGTCTAAGCTGGCCCACGAACTCACCTGAAAAAAGCAAAGGGCGCTCGTTTCGAGCGCCCTTTTCATTTTGGTCAGAGCTAGAGCGCGCCAGACTTGGCCGCACGCAACCAGCCAAGCGAGTCCTGCGTTGGCCCATCGGGCAGATACTCGGCCCCCAACGGCCGTGTCCAACCCAGCTGATCGATATGACGAAAGACGTGTCCAAAGTTGACTTCGCCCCGATCCGGCGTCCCCCGAAACGGCACACCGGCGAACTGTATATGCCCGATGTGGGGCAGCAGCGCCGCCAATCGGTTGCTGAGATCGCCCTCCGTTAATTGCACGTGAAAACAATCAAACATCAGTTTGAGCTGAGGCCGCCCCACAGCCTCGATCAACCGCACCGCATCATCGGTTCGATGAAAGAAATATCCCGGTGCGCTGTAAGCATTCAGTGGCTCGATGAGGACTTGCAGGTTTCCTTGCTCTGCCCGGTCACAAGCATGATGCAGGTTTTTTATGAATACAGCTTCAGCCGCTTCTCCCTGCGCCTTACCCGCCATAACGTGAACGGCCTTTGCGCCGATCTCCTGAGCGTAGTCAAAGGCCTGATCGATGGCGTCCTGCGCTTCTGCTTGCCGGCCCGGTAACGCACTCAACCCCATCTCGCCAGCACCAACATTCCCACGGACCGTATTCAGACCCAGCATGGGCAGGCCTGTCTCCTCCAGAGCATCTCGCACCGCAGTCGGGTCGACGTCGTAGGGCCAGTGACACTCAACAGCCGCAAAGCCTGCCTGATGCGCCGAGCGAATGGCTTGCGGCAAGGCCTGATCGCCATAGAGAAAACCCAAATTGGCAGAAAAGGTTGGCATGCGCGGAAAACTCCTTCTTTAGTCCCCCTCAGTCCTGCGCAATTGTGGGCTGAACTCAAGCCTTTTGGCCACCAAACATTTTTCACGCCCCCTTGTTAGGGCCGTGAGCCCGAAAGGAAGTCCACTTTGGTCGATGTGAATATTCCACTGATCCTTGCCGCTGGTCTGATTGCTTCACTCAGCCCCGGTCCGGCGACACTGGCCATTGCTGGTACGTCAATGGAACGCGGACGCTTGCAAGGCGTGGTAATTGCCCTGGGTATCTTTTCCGGTTCGATTACGTGGTCGATTTCGGCTGCCGCCGGTATTGGTGCCCTGATGCTGGTCAATCTTTGGATATTTGAGGTGATCCGATACTTGGGCGCAGGCTATTTACTGTTTCTGGCCGTTCAAGCGGCGCGCGGAGCTATATCGAACCAACAGCTGAACACGCGAGCGGTGCAAGGACGCCTGCGACGGGTCTATTTGCAAGGGCTACTTCTGCACCTGACCAACCCCAAGGCCGTGTTGTTCTTCGGTTCGATTTACACAATTGGCATCCCGCCCGGTGCCCAACTGAGCCAGTTGTTGACCGTTATGGTATCGCTGGCAGCGATCAGTTTCACCGTGTTCGTCGGCTATGCCCTTCTGTTCTCAACACCCTTGGCGACCAAGCTCTATCTTCGGGCGCGACGATGGTTTCAGGCCGTTTTTGCCATCGGGTTTGCAGCGGCGGGTTTGAAGATCCTGACCACCCGACTGACAGGCTAGAGGTTACCAGGCGTGCTGAAACCCCTGATCTGCTGGTTGAGAAAGCGACTGGTCCCAAAGCGGCGGACGACGCGCCGCATCCGTGTTGCGACCTTCAACGCTTCCCTGTTTGGCAAGAGACCGGGACAGGCCCTGCGCCGTATTCAGACTGTCTCCAGCAAGCAGGTGCAGCACGTTATCGCCACGCTGTCAGATACCGATCCGGATATTGTCCTGATCAACGAGATCGACTTTGACGAAGCAGGATCGGCAGCGGCGGCGCTTGCCGAAAGGCTCAATGCCGCGCTACCCGACCAGCCACCTTTCATAGCCCACGCCTTCGCCAGCAATACGGGCGTGCCAACCGGCCTCGATGTCCTCGGCACCGGGCAGTCGGATGGTCCGGAAAACGCCTTTGGCTTTGGTCAGTTCCCCGGTCAATACGGCTTCGCGCTGCTCACAAGATTTCCCCTCATAGAAACACGCAGCTTTCAGCGCTTTTTATGGAAGGACTTGCCGGGCGCACTTCTGCCGGATCGGGAACGAGGATCGGGTGGGGGAGATTTCTTTTCCTCCGCGGTCCTCAACGTCTTGCGGCTCAGTTCAAAGAACCACGTGGACGCTGTGGTAGACATCCCCGGGTTTGGCCCGCTGCACCTGTTCCTCAGCCACCCAACCCCGCCTGCATTCGATGGCCCGGAGCAGCGAAACCGGCGACGCAACCACGACGAAATCCGGCTTTGGGCAGACTATCTCAATGGCGCAGCTTTTCTGGTGGATGATCGGGGATTGCGGGGCGGACTGTCACCGCCAGACGCGCCTTTCGTCATCCTCGGCGATCTCAATGCTGACCCGGCCAAAGGCGATTCCGCAGACAGCGCAATCATGCAGCTGCTCAATCATCCGCGCGTCTCTGATCCACTGCCACGTGGCGCACGGGGAACCGCAACGGCAAATTTTGGACGACGGATCATGCGGGTCGATTACGTACTCCCGAGCCGGGATTTGACTGTAACCGCAAGCGGTGTCGCATGGTTTTCGAAGAACGACCCCAGACGTCTTTGGCACAGCGCCTCGGATCACCGACTGGTATGGGTGGATCTTGCGATCTAGTCTAGGGTATCCGGCAGGCAAACCGATTTTGAGTAAGTAGGAATTTCATGCTCCGCGAATTGTCGTTCTCAGCCGTCTATATGGGGTTACTGGCTGCTTTTGTCGGATACTCCGCCTCCTTTGCCATCGTTCTTGCAGGCCTGACGTCTGTTGGCGCGTCCGAGCAGCAGGCAGCCACGGGCCTGTTCTTCGCATCACTGGCAATGGGGGTCTGCAGCATCATTCTGCCCCTGCTGACCCGCGCACCATCGGCGGTTGCCTGGTCGACGCCTGGCGCTGCGCTGCTGGCTTCAACGGCGGTTTTACCCGGCGGCTTTGCGGAGGCTGTGGGGGCTTTCATTGTCTGTGCGGTGATGATCATTGCTACGGGTCTTATCCCTCCGCTGGGTCGGATTGTTGCCAATATTCCTCGTCCCATCGCCAATGCGCTGCTGGCCGGGGTAATCCTAAAGCTCTGTTTTGCCCCGGCGCTGGCTTTGGGCGCTGTTCCCTTGCTGGTTTTGCCGGTTCTGGTTGCCTGGCTGGTCGGACTCAGTTGGAACAAGCTCGCCGCCATGCCGCTGGCGGTCATTGCCCTCGTTATGGTGTTGATTTTTGGCGTGGATCTATCGGCTGCGTTCCAGCAGGAAAGCACCGCCAACCTACTCCCCAAGCCAGAGCTTATCCCCCCGGTCTTCAGCCTCTCCGCCATGATTTCAGTGGCTCTACCCCTGTATCTGGTCACGATGGCAGGACAAAACATTCCCGGTTTCGCAGTCTTGGAGCTCAATAACTACCAAACCAAGCGCCAACCCCTGCTGCGCCAAACTGGTTTTGGCAGCCTTCTGATCGCACCCTTTGGCGGCGTTCCTGTGAATATGTCTGCGATTACCGCCGCGATGATGAGCGGCGATGACGCCCACCCTGACCCACGTCGCCGCTATTGGGCGGCTGTGGTATCGGGCATCAGCTACGTGGTTCTAGCCTTTGCCGCAGGTTCAATCACGCGCATCGCCTCCGCAGCCCCGCCGGAGCTGATCGCGGCCATTGCGGGATTGGCACTGATCCCCGCGCTTGTTGGGGCATTCAAGGGCGCTTTTGAAAATGCCAAACAGCTCGAAGCCCCGGCCTTGACCTTCCTGCTCTCAGCCAGTGGCATGACCCTCTTCGGGATTAGCGGTGCCTTCTGGGGGTTGGCCGTTGGTGCGTTGGTCTGGGTGGTGAAGCATTTGACAGCGAACCGCGTTCGCGGTTGAAGGCTCAGCGCTCAGTCGTCAATGAGCCGGCAAAATCCACAATCCGGCGACAGGCTTCATCGACACGTTCATCGGGCACCGTCAGACTAAGCCGGATCCAGTTACGCGTAACCTCACCAAAAGATGTTCCCGGCATCACCGCGACCCCGGCCTCTGTCAGCAGTTTCATGGCGAACTCGTAACCGTCCAGCCCGGTTTCACTCACGTCAACCAGAGCAAACATTCCGGATTTGGGCGGATTGACCCGCAAGCCGGCTTTTCCATCAAGCAAAGACAGAACCCGGCCCGCCCGTTGCTGGTAGGAATCCCGCATGGACTTCGCCGTCCCACCATCGCCGAGTAGCGCCTGTGCGGTGGCGTCTGCGATAAAGGGCTGATTGCCGAACAGCATGGTTTCCGCCAGCGGCAAGAGCTGATCAATAATAGACTCAGGTCCAACCGCCCAACCCGAGCGAAGCCCCGGCGCAGCGTTGGATTTGGAGATGGAAGCACAGGCAAGACACCGGTCAGCGAATTGCTCGAACATCAACGGTGAGACCGACGTGTAGCCATCAAAAATCAAGTCCTCATAGACCTCGTCGCACACCAGCCAAAGGTCATGTTCAAGCGCGATTTCGCCCAGAATCAATGCTTCCTCATGGCTCAAAACCGCGCCTGTCGGGTTTTGCGGCGCGTTCACCAGTATGGCTCGCGTCCGCGGCGTAATGGCGGCCGTTAGCGCGTCCACGTCCAGACAAAACCCGCCCGTCGGATCGAGTGGCACGGAAACAATGCTCGCCCCGGACGATACCACCACGCCCTCGTAGGTCGCATAGCATGGGTCAAACAGGATGACCTCATCCCCCGCCTGCACCAAACCCCGCATCAGGGCATAGAGCGCCGTTTGGGTGCCGGGGAAGCAAAGGAACTGCTGTTTGGAAAAGGGTCTGCCACGTCGCTGGGAATACCGCTCAGCCAATGCACCCAGCAAAGCCGGCTCTCCCCTACCGTTGGAGTAAGACGTTCGCCCCCGCGCCAGAGCTTCAGCAATCGCTGGAGCAATCTCCGGGCTCATGGGCTGATCTGGCTCACCGATGGTCATCTCAAGGATTTTCTTGCCCTCGGCCTGCATCCGGCGCGCAGCGATGTGCACATCCCACTTGGCACCGCCCAACGTGGACAGGTTTCGAACGACATCGGTAACGTGCACGGTTCAGATTTCCTTTAAACAGCTGCGCGCTGCACCTTCGAGCCGAGAACTGTCGGTCTAGAGACGATCATCACAGCGACTGACGCGGCTTATCTGCGCGGTTTCGTAAACGGTTGCAACCGCATAGTCGCGCATTTCCTGATCGGTCATCCAATGAATTGCCGAGGATGGTGCTGCCTCCAACGTGTACCAGTAGAAGGCTGGGTTGGTGCCAATCTCAGCATAATAGTCCAGATACATGCGATGCGCTTCGTGTGAGCGCGACAAGTTTTCCGGCTTCATCCCCAAACCACCGGACCAGGCGTGAACGCCGATACACGCCCCAACTTCGACAATCCGCTCTCGACCAGCGAGGAAAAAGTCAGTCCCGCCCGAAGCAACCATGCCATTGGCGGGAATAATGGTCGTCAGACCGGCACGACGCACCATGCGACCGGCTTCAAGGTTCGCAACATCATCCACGGACCCCGGCACATCCTGCATCACAATGCGGGTCAGACCGGGAAACTCTTCCAAAGCTTCTTTCAGGTCACGGGGCGTAGAATTTGTGATGACGCCGCGCATGACAAAGGCATCGCCCCGGGGCTCAAAGGTAACCGAATTCACCTTTCCCGGACCGTAGGCGAAGTAAATCACGATACTCAGCACAACAATACTGAGGACCAAGGCACTCCATTTAAGCAACCGCAGCCTCGCTGCCTGCATGCCCATTCCTCTCACTAGCACGCGGAAACGTTAGTTGAATTCGCACAAAAATTTAGTGCGAAAGCACTTTATTGCGACTTAAACGGCGCTGTTGTTGCCTAATAGCCGGTCGTTTGAGACAGGTATTCAGTCTTATGCAAGCGTTGAGAGATTCAATTAGGGTCGTTCTTCATCATGTCAGGAACCGGATTGATTCTTACAGGTACCCCTGACGGCATAGCACGCGGGGGTGCCCTTATTGGGATCGGTGCCGTTCTTGCCACAGGTGGGGGCTTTGTCA
>JBMTIF010000023.1:0-11242 GCA_049437045.1 Alphaproteobacteria bacterium
ACCTCTGGCCTCTGCCTTCGGAGGGCAGCGCTCTATCCAGCTGAGCTAATGGTCCCGGCCAATAAGTGCTTCTATAACACCCTTCTGTGGCGCTCGCTATGGTTTGCCTGTGCGCTGTGCGGAGGTGGACTATCTGGTTTTGGCATTCCTCCTCTTGGAATGGGCAGGGGTTATGGGGTAAACACCCTTGCGCAGCCCGATTGACGGGGCGCTGTCCATTCTCACACCAATGCAGGCGAGACCCGTATGGCTCAGGATCAAGAAACCAAGATCGTAACCTCACGCACCGTGGCTTGTGACGGCGGCGGAGGGGCTTTGGGGCATCCTAAGACCTTTTACACCATTGGTGAGTCCGGTTCTGTCGTTTGTGGCTACTGCGGGCAGCGGTTCGAGCTGGACCCGGATGCGCCACAAGACCACGGGCACTAGAGGCAGCACGCTGCCCGCCACCCGGGTGGCATAGGCTTTACCGTTCAGCCGGCCTGTGCTTGTTCCAGCGCAATCATATCCGCGTCACTAACCGCCGGGCGGATCAGCTTTGGTCCAGCCTCTGTCAGCAGCACCTCAGCAGGAAGTGCGCGGCCGTTGTAGTGGTTCGCCAATACCGCGCAGTAGGCGCCGGCGGTCAGGAAAGCGACTTGCGCGCCTTCCTCGAGCGGTGGAAGCATGCGTTGCTTGGCGAAAACATCGGTGCTCTCGCAAATCGGACCGGCCAATTCCTGTGGCACCGATGCCGCTGAAGAGTGTTGTAGTGGCAGAATGTGGTGATAGGCGTCATAGAGCGCTGGGCGCATCAAGTCATTCATGCCGGCATTCAGCAGCAGGAACCGATGATCGTAGCTTTCCTTGGTGTAGACCACGTCAGCGATCATCACCCCTGAATTCCCAACAATAAACCGGCCGGGCTCCACGATCGTAGGCAGTCCCAGGGGGGCAAGGTGCTCCGCTGCTGCGGCGGCGAGGTCAACGGGATCCGGGCCGTCGCCGTCTTCGGGCGCGTAGGGAATCCCCAAGCCGCCGCCCATGTCCAGACGCTGCAGGGCCGTGCCGGAATGGATCAGATTCTGCGTGAGATCGGCCAAACGCTTATAGGCATCGCTGAACGGCTGCATCTTGAACAGCTGGCTGCCGATGTGCATGGCGAGCGCTTCGAGCCGGACGTGGGGCAGGGTCTTCATTTGCTGCACCAGATGCGGAATGTCGTCAAAGGGCAGGCCAAACTTGTTGCCGCGGGAGCCGGTGGTGATCTTGGCCAGTGTCTGCGCGTCCACATCGGGGTTGACCCGCAAGGCAACGGGAGCCGTTTTGCCCATGCGCCCAGCCGCTGCATTCAAGGCTTCGAGTTCAGCCCAGCTTTCAACATTGAACTGGAGAATGCCGGCTTCCAGTCCTGCTTCTAGTTCCGCTGGCTGCTTGGCAACCCCGGCGAAAACAATCTTTTCTGGTGCGACACCACCGGCAATCGCACGGCGGAGTTCACCGGCGGAGACAACGTCAGCGCCAACACCGTGGGACGCCACGTGACGGATCACGTGGGTGTTCATGTTGGCTTTTACCGCGTAGCAAATCAGTGGGTTCAGCGCGGCAAAAGCAGTCTGAAGGCGCTGGATCTGCGTGCTGATATGGGCGCCAGAGTACACGTAGAGCGGGCTTCCGAATTGCGCAGCCAGAGGAGCCAGTGGCGTTCCGGACAAGCACAATGCTCCACTTGCATCGTAGGTGACGGGGCCGAAGGGAACGGGGTCAGACATCAGGGAGAAACTCGCAGCATAATAGGGGACAGAGCGGCTGGCATAGGGGCACCTTTGCGGCCGCAGGCGCTCAGCAGCATCAGCAGTGCCAGCGCCGTAAAGAAGGCGGAAACCAGCTTCATTTCAAGCGCGCTTTGGCCGCAGCAATGGCTTCGTGGACGCGGACCGGTGCTGTTCCGCCGAAGGACTGTCTGGATGCAACCGAGGCTTCGACGCTGAGGACATCAAAAACATCCTGCGTGATTTCGGCATGTACTGATTTCAGATCCTCAAGCGACAATTCATCCAGGCGGCAGGACTTCGTATCTGCCAGCGCGACCAGCGTGCCTGTAACGTGGTGGGCTTCCCGGAAGGGGAGGTTCAGGCTGCGCACCAACCAGTCAGCAAGATCAGTGGCGGTCAGGTGGCCCTGCAAACAGGCCGCGCGCATGTTCTCACGGTTGGGTTGGAAATCCTCAACCAGTCCAACGGCTGCGGCCAGTGACAGTTCAACGGCATCAGCGGCGAGGAAGGTGACTTCCTTGTCTTCCTGCATGTCTTTGGAATAGGCCAATGGCAGGCCTTTCATGGTCAGCAGCAACGAGGTGAAAGCGCCGAAAATTCGGCCAATCTTGGCGCGAAGCAGCTCGGCTGCATCCGGATTACGCTTTTGCGGCATGATAGACGAACCGGTGGACCAGGCGTCAGTAAAGCTGATGAAGCCGAAGGATGCGGACGACCAGACCACCATCTCTTCCGCCATGCGCGACAGGTGCATGGCAAGAATGGAGGAAGCCGCCAGATATTCCAGCGCGAAATCGCGGGATGACACAGAATCAAGCGAGTTGCGCGTTGGGCCATTAAAGCCCAGAGCGCTTGCCGTCATTTCGCGATCCAGAGGATAGGGTGTCCCCGCCAGCGCAGCGGCACCAAGCGGGCTTTCATTCAAACGCGCGCGCGCGTCTGCAAACCGCCCCCGGTCGCGGCTGAACATTTCGACATAAGCCATAAGGTGATGGCCAAGGGTAACGGGCTGGGCAGGTTGCAAATGGGTGAAGCCCGGCAGAATGGTATCAACTTCGGCTTCCGCACGAACCAAAAGCGCGCCTATCAGCGTTTTCAGGCCGGCATCGACGCGGTCCATGGAATCACGCACCCACAGACGGAAGTCTGTAGCGACCTGAGCGTTGCGGGAGCGGCCAGTGTGCAGACGGCCTGCGGGCTCTCCTATGATCTCGCGCAAGCGGGCTTCGACGTTCATGTGAATGTCTTCCAGCTCTCGCTTGAATGTGAGGAGACCGTGTTGAATCTCTTCCGCTACTTTGCCCAAACCTTCATCGATTGCTTGCGCATCGCTGGCCGAAATGATGCCTTGTTGGGCGAGCATTTTGGCATGGGCGCGGGAGCCGTTGATGTCTTGGGTTGCCATGCGCTGGTCCACGTCGATTGACGCGTTTATGGCTTCCATGACGGCATCTGGACCGCTGGTGAAACGACCGCCCCACATGGCGTTAGAGCCGTCGTCGGCACTTCGCAGGGGAATGAAAGAATAAGTCTGGGTAGGACAAGTAAGCATGGAAAACAGCTATAGCGCTTCGCTTGATCGTCGCAAACTTCTAAAGCACGCAGGCGCAGCGGGTCTGAGCATCGCTGTTGGCAGTTTCGTGACGCCTCATGTCGCGACAGCACAGTCCGGACCGCCGCTGCGCGGGCGCTTTGGGCCGGGCGGTTCCTATATGCTGGCACAGCCGGGTTTGCTGATGCCTGATGAGATCGATCTGGGCGGTGGCTTTATCCAGCCCTTGGCCTTCTATGACCGCGATGGAAAGTCCCGCGTCATGTCAGACTATCGCGGCAAGATCACGTTGGTTCAGTTCTGGCACAGCAATTGTCACGGCTGTCAGAGTGAAGTCCCTGCGCTCGACAAACTGGCGGAGAAACTCGAAGGTCCAAAATTCGAAATCCTGCCCATTGCCTTGTCTGTGGACAGCCTGCAGGACATTGATCGGTTTTACCGACAAAAAGGGATCCGAAATCTGGAAGTGATGCAGGATCGCACGTCTTTTGTGTTCAACAACCTTGCCCCGCGGCATCCGCGCCTGAATGCGCAGGCAACGCCAACGACTATTCTTGTCGGTGCTGATGGTAACGCGCTGGGGGCTTATGTCGGTGTTGCTGGATGGGATCAAGCGGATGGGCTTGCGCTGCTGAACTACTACATTTCACGCCTCTAGCGGCGGTATGAAGAGGAATATTTTTTCGATGAGCAAAGCGACTTCTTCCATGATTTCACGCCGGTCGATGGTTGCTACCGGTCTGGGTGGCGCGGCGCTGCTGGGGGGGACTCCGCTTTCCTTGGCACAGGTCAGTCCACCACTTTCGGGGAAGTTTGCCAGTCCGCTGTACATGCAGTTTCCGGCTGGAGAAGCGGTACCGACATCGGTGACGGCACAGGGCTACCGCTTTCCGGTCGAATGGTACGACACCGACGGAAACAGCTACACGGCTGAAGACCTCAAGGGACGTCTGACGCTGATCCAATTCTGGCGCACGCGGTGCGGGGCTTGCCAGTATGAGGTGCCAGCCATGGATATTCTCGCGCGGCAGATGGAAGGGCCAAAACTGCGGATCATTGCCATTGCTCTGATGGAAGACAGTCTGCAGGACATCGAGCGCTTCTACAGCAAGTACAACATCCGAAATCTGCGGATTTATCAGGATCGCGACCACCTTGCCTTCAGTCAGATTGCGCCCGCCCATCCCGGTCACGGGGTCCGTGCGACACCGACGACCGTGCTGGTCAGCCCCCAAGGTCACTATATCTCTGCCTACTCCGGCGTGCCGGGTTGGGAGCGGCCTGAGGGGATCAAACTGCTGAAGTGGTACATGGACAATGCTTAAGACAACGACGTTGAGACTGTTGATCCTGAGCCTGACGTTTGCCGTTGTGGGGAAAGCCCAAGCTGAAGCGCCGGCCTTCGATGGATTGGAGGTGCTGGCGCAACCTGTTGCTGTTCAAACTGTTAACCTGATTAACGAAGATGGCGAAGCTGTTCCGCTGGATGGCCCGCCGGTCACGGTTCTGAATTTCTGGGCCACTTGGTGCGCGCCTTGTGTGGCTGAGCTTCCAACCTTGTTGGCCTTGGATGAAGCTCTGGCTGAAAAAGGCCTTCGGGTCGTGGCAGCTTCGCTGGATCGAAATTACGGTCAGATCAGCAGTTTTTGGGACCAGCAGGGTTGGGGCGACAACCTCGACGTTGTTTTAGACACTAAAGGCAGCCTGTTCCGCTCGCTGAGCGCTGAAGAACTGGGCGCACGGGGGGTTCCCTACACTGCAATTCTGAACGCCAAGGGCGAGATTGTCAGCTGGTACGCTGGCGAAGCCGACTGGGTCAGCGCGCCGGTATTGGCCTATTTTGGAGGGCTGCTGGAGCAGGTTTCAGGACAGCGCTAGGCGCTGCAAATCGCGGACCTGCCGCTCCAGACGGCTCAGATAGCCCGGGTTGATCCCAGCCTGCATTAAGCCCTGATTGAGGTTGAAGAGATAGTCGGCGTTGGTTCCATTGTGGCCGGCGGCAAAAGCCAGTTTTTCCGCAATCTGTTTCTCGGTCAGGGGCTCAAAAGAGTGCGAGTTTTCCGGCACTATGAAGGTCAAGGCATCGAGCCGTGTCTTTGACCGGGTATGAGCGGGAACCGTGACATGCCGATAGCCGTCATGCCGGAATTCACGGTCTTCGAGGTAGGACAGAACTTCATCCGCGTTCTGTTTGGCCACGCGGTGTATCACGCCCGTGACTCGTCCACCGGGGCGTAAACCCACGACCAGTCCCGGCTTTTCGTTTGTTCCGCGATAAAAGGTTGAGCGCACGCAAAAGCGGCGATGATAGCCCCAGACGGTCACTGGCAGGCTTTCAATCACGTCAAACCCGGGATTCCAGATCAGCGAACCATAGGCAAATACCCAAAAGTCTGAGTCCGGCCTGGGAATAAGCTTTGGGATTGGCGTTCCCAACGGTGTTGGACCAAGAAGGGGATCAAATTGCTTCACGGGGTTCTCAGCGGATCAATTTTTGTTTTCCAGCGCGCCACTTATGGGCATATATGCCGTACAAATGAAGGGACTACCATGACGCTTCTGCGCCGATCTTTGTGGGTGTTGCTTGTTCTGGCCGTGATTTATTCGGTTCTGTGGCTGGTTGGCTGGTTCATGATCCGATCGGTGCTGGACCAAATCAAGCCCGAACCCATGTCTGCCATCGATGAATTGCTGGCCGAAGAGATGGGCGAAGACTCCACCCGCTTCGACTTTCAAGATCGGTCGGTCAGCGGTTATCCGCTGGGTTATACCATCAGGCTGCAACGACCATCGCTGCAGCACACACTGGTAAGCTGGCAGGCTGAAGATGATCTGGTTGTTCGGTGGAGCCTGCTGCGTCCTTTCACAATTGATATGGATTATTCCGGCGCGCACGCTGTTTCAGCCGTGCTGCAACCGCCCATGCGGCTGACGGCTGATCGCGCTCAGGCTCGGGTGCAAATTCAGCCGCTGTTTTCAGCGCGCTCGGCCCGCCTGGCGCTGGTCAGTACGGACGGGGAAGCAGCAGGGTTGAGCGTGAGCGACAGGCCGATTTTCACGGTTGACCGCTTTGCCTTTGGTCTGGCTGTGGATGTGGAAACCGAGCCGGGAGACATTCTGCTCGACATTTTCGGCTTTGCGCTCTCTGACGACCCCGCTGTGCAGGCGCGCTATCAACAAATGCTGGAGCAGCTGGGTAACGCTGAATCGATGCTGAGTGCTTTGGGCCTTGGGCTTGATCTGCCTATTGACCATGTCCGTCTGCGGACCAACGTGCGTCCTTTCTTCCCGCTGGCAGGCAGTCAGTTTGTGCTGCCTGCATTCATCTCCCGTGGTGGTAATGCGCTGGTCGAGGTGGTGGATATACAACAGGGGAACTGGCGGGGGCGCATTTCTGCGCATGCCATGTTCGGGCCTGATGGACGATTGATGGTACAGGCCTGTCCGCTGCTGCGGGCTGGCGCGTCCTATCTGCCCATTCCGTTCATGAGCGTCATGACGCTCTATGTCGGCAGTGGCGGTGTTGACTTGTCCCGTGAACCCATCCCCGATTTTGCCCTTCCCAAGACGGTCGAACCTTTTGCTCAGCGTGATTTGTGCAACGTGGGTCGAACGTATGAGTTTGGTGACGAAGCCTGAATTCAGGCTGTTTCGTCGCTGGTGTCGGACTGACTTTCGGTCGGGATAAACTGACCCGCTTGCCTTGCGTCAACAATCGACTGTCGAATGTCTCGGGTTTCAGTAAACCGGTCAAACAGGAACTCACCGTCGCCTTTGCGGATTGCCCTTTGCATGTTGACCAGATCTTCCTGAAACCGCTGCAAGAGGTCCAGAACCACATCGCGGTTGTTCAGGAAAACATCCCGCCACATGGTTGGATCAGAGCCTGCAATCCGCGTGAAATCGCGAAAGCCCGATGCAGAGAACTTGATGACTTCTGACTTCAGATCGTCTTCCAACTGGGTGGCTGTATCCACGATGGTGTAGGCGATCAGGTGGGGCAAGTGAGAAGTCATGGCGAGCACCCGATCGTGGTGCAGAGCGTCCATTTCGTCAATCATTGCACCGCATGCTGACCACAGGCCTACGATTTTGTCGATGGGTTCCCGCGGGGTGTAGGGCAGGGGGGTCAGGATGACCCAGCGGTCGCGAAACAGGGATTCAAACCCCGCGGAAGGGCCAGATTGCTCAGTGCCGGCAATGGGGTGCGCAGGCACGAAGAATGCGCCATCCGGGATGTGGGGCTTCACGTCTGCGATCACTGATCCTTTGGTCGAACCCACGTCGGAAACAATGCACCCGGGCGCAAGATTGGCCGAAATCTGCTTGGCCAAGGAGCCATAGGCGCCAACGGCTGTGCAGAGCAGCACGCAGTCCGCGCCGATCACGGCTTCAGCGGCGTTATCGGTGACACTGTGCGCCAGACCCAGCTCCAGAATTTTTTCACGGTTTTCAGCCGACCGGGAAACCCCGACGACTTCCTTGGCCAGCCCGTGTTTGCGGATATTGTGCGCCAGTGAGGATCCAATCAGACCCACGCCAATGATGACAACTTTGTTGAAAAGCGGCCCTTGAGGGTTAGTGCTCATGCACCTTCACTTTCGATGAAACGGGTCAGGGCCTCGGTGAGGAAATCCATGTCCTCTTCGGTGCCAATGGTCATTCGGAGGCAAGTCGGCAGGCCGTATCCTGCGACCCCGCGGCCAATAATGCCCTGAGAGCGCAGAAATTCATCGGCAGCGATTGACCGACCCGCATCTTCAAAATCAATCAGGATGAAATTGCCAACGGAATCGTAAACCCGAAGCCCCATGCCGCGCAGGCGCTGGGTAACTGCAGGCAGCAGGCGGTTGTTGAGCTGCT
The DNA here is from genome assembly GCA_049437045.1 of Alphaproteobacteria bacterium. GTDB lineage: Bacteria > Pseudomonadota > Alphaproteobacteria > UBA7985 > UBA7985 > UBA7985. Next base: position 8,170 of record JBMTIF010000023.1, read on the forward strand.
TGGCGTCCATCGCCCAGTCCCAATCATCCAGTGCGGCGGTTGCCGCGGCCTGAGCCGGGACGGAAACGTTGAAAGGACCACGCACACGGTTGAGAATGTCGATCACCTCAGCCGAAGCATAGGCCCAGCCAATGCGCAGAGCCGCCAGACCAAAGAGCTTAGAGAACGTTCGTGTCATGACCACGTTGTTATGCTTGGCCACCAAATCGGAACCATCGGTGTAATCGTCCGCATCCACGTATTCGGAGTAGGCCGCATCAATGACCAACAGTGCATCTTCAGGCAGCGCTGCGTGCAGGCGTTCCAGTTCGGCTTTGGTGGAGTAGGAGCCAGTAGGGTTGTTCTGGTTGGCAACGAAGACCACACGGGTGTTTTCGTTGATCGCCTCGATCATGCTGTCCACGTCCATACGCAGGTCGGATTCTGGCGCAGAAACCGGGGTTGCGCCAGCAGCCAGAGCCGAGATTTTGTACATCAGAAAGCCGTGCTGAGAATACAGGACTTCGCTGCCTTCACCGGTGAAGGCCTGACAGATCAGCGCGATGATTTCATCCGAGCCAGCCCCGCAGATCAGTTGTTCAGCAGGAAAGCCAAACCGTTCTGCAATCTTTTCTCGCAGTGCAACGGCACCGCCTTCGGGATAGCGGTTGAGCTGCGCGACGGAGTCCTGTGCCGCTTCAATCGCCTTGGGTGAAGCACCCAAAGGCGCTTCATTGGCGGCCAACTGGCGGATTGGCTTGTCCGTGTTCAGTTTACTCTCGCCCGGGACGTAGGGCTTGATCTGCATGATGCTGTCTTTGATGTCGAAACCGGATGACATGGTCAGCTCCTGGGAGGTGTTTTGATGCGGGGTGCGCGATGGCGTGCGCGGCTCAAGCGTTAAGGCGGACCGCTTCGGGATAGAAGCCGAGAACATGGATTTGGTCCATGCCATAGCCCTGCGCCTCGGCCCATGCCGGGATCCCGCTGTCGTCGCCCGGGATCTCAAACAGGTTTAGCGTCCCGTCCGAATTCACCAGAACGCGGGTGATGTCTTCGCCAGAGGCTTCGGGGGCAAATGCGGCCAGTACCCAGGCCTTATCCCGAGGAATACCGCCAACGGGACCGTCGATAAACGGCAGTTGCAGGATGACATGAAGCCGTCGCCCGTCTGCATTGGGCATGGTAATGCGCTGCCACCAATCTGGATCGTTGATGTCGGCGCGAATGATCCCCAGCGTGTGCTTGCCGTTGAGAACAGCCTCGGCCACCGCGTCACGATCCGGGTAATGTTCGCGTTCGAGTGAGATGGCGTAGTGAACTTGCGCATGCTCTCGCGCAACGGCCTCGTCATCGTCCTCAATGGCCAGCGAAAGATCGCCCTCAAGCGACGTCACAGCCGGAATGATCTCGCGCCAAATCCGCAGGAGTGAACTGGCTGGAAAAGGATGGTTCCCGTGCTTGGCAGCAGCACGCCGCAACATGGATGCTTCGCGGCCCGGACGCAGGAAAACCGGATTGTCCGAATATCGCTTTTTGACTTCGCCCACTTCCATCGCGACTTTCGAGCGCGCGTGGATACGTTCGACCAGTTCCTGGTCGAGGCGGTCAATTTCAGCGCGGAGCTTATCCAGCTCGGCAGCTTCCGCTTTTTTATTGGCTGCGTCCGTTGTCACGGCTGCGGGTCTCCTGCTTCGCCTTGAGTGCGGCGGTTTCCGGGGCGGTCTTTCTCTGCTTTAGCCCAGCCGGAGGCGACTGTACAAGGTGAGCAGGTCCGCCAAATTTCTGTGCCTCGGCAATCAAAACGCCGCCGGTGGGTAATCTGGCCCATTTCAGCGCGGAATGAGGGGGAAAGAAAAGGGCGTTTCGCATGCGTTCGAGGGTAAACAGCTGTTCGCTCAGGGTTGCTGCCAAACGAAGCCCGGTAAACGCGGAGCCTTTGGAAAATGGGGTGCCGGGCGTGCGTGACCAGAGGCCAAAAGCAGAGGGAACGACGGTAATCAGCCTGCCGCCGGGTTTGAGCACCCGCCAAATCTCGCGAAAGGTTCGATCCTGCCTGCGCGCATGTTCGAGGCGATGTAGCATGATAACCCGATCCATGCTTTCGCTGTCCAACGGCATCAGAGTGTCATCGGTGAGCACTTCGCGCCCCGTTTGCATGCTGCCCACAACGCCCGCTAGCCGGGCTGGCACGAAGTGGCAGATGGAGCGTGGATCAAGCGGTAGTAGATGTGATTCCAACAACGCGCCATAGCCGAGCGTCAGTATCCTTTGCCCGGAAAGGTCAGGCCACCAGCTGGCAATCCGCTGGCCCAGAACCTCGTTCGAGCGCTGTCCCAGTGGTGTTGCGTAAAAATCCAGCAGATCGGCGGCGATTATGTCCATAAACTCACATTGCAGGATGGCGAGAGAAGCGACGGTCGGCTAAAGGTCTAGTATCCATGATCGACATGAAGACGAAAGATGCCGCCATGAGCCTCGATATCCAAATTGTTCCCATACTCTCCGACAACTACGTGTATTTGGCGAGGGAGAGCGAGACGGGCAAGGTTCTGTGTGTCGATCCCGGTGAAGCTGCGCCGGTTTTGGCCAAAGCGGAAGAGCTGGGCTGGGATATTGATACGATCCTGATTACCCATCATCACGGTGACCATGTCGCCGGGGTTAAGACGCTTAAAGCCGCCACGGGGGCGACGGTGATCGGACCCGGCGGTGACAGTCAGGATATCCCGGGCCTGGACCAAAGCGTGGCCGATGGCGACACGGTGGATTTTGGCGGCGAGACCTTTCGGGTAATCGGCGTTTACGGCCATACCTCCGGCCATATTACCTACTACGCGGAAAACGATCAGGCGCTGTTTTCGGGTGATGCGCTGTTCAGTGTCGGCTGCGGTCGATTCTTTGAGGGAACAGCAGACGACATGTGGCCCGGGCTGCTCAAGTTGCGTGATCTTCCCGATTCAACGCGGGTTTACTGTGGGCATGAATACACGGCCTCTAACGTTGCCTTTGCAGTTTCCATTGATGCCCAGAACGGCGAGCTTCAACGTTATGCGGGTATTGTTGCCATGCTTCGCTCCGAAGGCATGCCAAC
>JBMTIF010000024.1:0-11236 GCA_049437045.1 Alphaproteobacteria bacterium
TCTGAACTGGGTCACCGGGAACACCGACGATGCGCTTAATCAAGTTGCGCTTGAACTTTGGATGACGAAAGACCGCAATGTCACCCCGCTGCGGCTCCCCACCTAAAACCCGTTCATCGGGGAGAAACGGCAGATCGATATCCAGGGAAAAATCGCCATAGCCGTAGCTGAACTTGGAAACGACGACCATGTCGCCGACCTCTAGCGTTGGCAGCATGGACTCCGAAGGGATCCGGAACGGTTCAAACAGGAACCACCTCAAGCCGAAAAAGACTGCCGCTATCGCCAACCCAAGCAAAACCAATTCACGCAAGCTGCTTCTCTCGCGCGCTGGTTTATTCTTCGCTTGTTCGTTTCCGGACATCCATCGTTCCGCCCAAAGCGCGTCGCTGCGGGGCACTAGCCTTAGCGATACATTATACGCCCTAGACCTAAGGCGGCGGTTAAGTGGGCGCAATACTGTGAGCGCGAGGGCCGGTTTCTGAGTCCTTGGCTGTTGCAAAAAGGACGACATAAGCCGTTGCATAGGGTGGTTCGTCTGACATTGACCAATCGGCGACAACCTCCTCCCCTTCTCGCAACATGGCCTGCACACGCACCAAAGCACCCCCCTCAAAGGTTAACCGAGGTTTGGAAAAGGCTTTTCCGGGTTCTGGACGCTCCAGCCCGACGTCGCGCCAGCCGACGCCAAATCGGAACCCTGTCCCCAATGCTTTAACCGCGGCCTGCTTTAACGAATAATGCCGCGCAAGGGCGGCAACAAAATCGTGCCTCCGCTCGCAATAAGCCCTTTCACCCGAGCGCAACACCCGCTCAATAAAGCGCTCCCCCTGCCGATCCAGCACCGCGCGGATACGCTCAATATCAACAATGTCATTGCCTACGCCGATTAGCATAACCTGAGCGTTCCCTTTGATTTGATGCGGCAGGTCTTGACCACTGCCCGGTGACTGGAGGATGTAACCATCCTGATACGCCGAAAGGACGAGAAAAAGAACCGTGGTTTCGATCCTGCGCACCGCCATCCCCATCGCAGCACCTGTGATGATCGGTTATTTTACCGTGGGCGCGACCTTTGGGTTAACCGCTGCTCAGGCCGGTTTTGGTTGGTTTTGGCCGTTGGTTATTTCCCTGATCCAGTTTGCCGGTGCGGCTCAGTTCATGATTGTGGCTATGGTCAGCCAAGGCGCGGCACTAACCGAAATTGCGGTCGTAGTTTTCCTGCTGAATCTGCGGCACGTCTTCTATGGCTTCCCGTTTCTTGCCAACAAACCTCGAACGCTACTCGGCCGGCTGATGATGATATTTTGGCTGACCGATGAGACCTACAGCCTGTTGACCACGCGCGAGAAAAGCGACCCGCCGCCGGTTCAGATTACTGTTGGTGGCCTGAACTATTTCAGCTGGGCGGCTGGAACCCTGATTGGCAGTGTCATAGGCCAGCTCTTGCCGCTTGAGATCGACAGTTTCGCATTTGCACTTTCCGCGCTTTTTGCCATTTTGCTGACCGAGCAAATTCGCGCCCATCGCAGCGTCTTGCCGCTGATCGCTGGATGTTTGGCCGTTCTGGTGATCGTACCGCTTGAGCTTAACTTTGGCGTGGGCATGTTTGTCAGCGGGATTGCAGCCATTTTGGTCATTGTGGTTTGGCACTTCTTGGCGCCAAAACGAAGCAGAGGGGGTGCGGTATGACAGCCGAACTGACCCTTGGTTGGGGATTTCTCGTGTTCCTCCTGATCGGTGCCATCGGCGTGTTCTTACAACGCGGCGCACCCTACTTCCTGCCGGAGCGGGTGTTGCGGTGGCCGGTCCTGACAACGCTGAACAGGCTCCTGCCCGGTGCTTTGATCTTGCTGTTTTTCCTCGTCAGCTGGCTGACGCAGGCACAAGCTGGAACACTGCGACCTTGGGTGCTGGTGGCTGAAATCATCATCTTGCTGGTCGCCATCGGCATCCATTTGCTGTTCCGTCAGGTGCTCATCACCATTCTTGCAGCCGTGGCACTGCACTATCTCGTATTTTACCACGGTGTTGGTTGGTTCCTGCAGCAGGCTTACGACTGGTCACCCTGAGGCGTAGCAATGTCGCTGTTTCGGTGCCTGATGATGAACGGCAGTGACGGCTGGGCGCCAAAGGCCTCTTTTTTCGCTACTTTTGTGCTTAAAGTACGACTTTCACGGTAATTTTAGCCTGAGTCTTTCCTTTTCTATGCTATTAATTTCCGCTTTTAGACTATAGAGCTTCCGAGTTTCTTCGGAATCATCCTCAATAGAAACGAAGAAAGACACAAGAAACGGCGTTTCGATGCTTTTGGGAGGAAGGATTGATGTCTGCTGTCGCATCCCATGCGGATTTTCTGAATTACGCGGATACAGGCTTGGTTCCAGGCCTCGATGCTATTCTATTTGAACGTCATCAGCCCAAGGCTTTTGCTGACCCCTATCATCACCATGCGTCAGTGGAGCTCAATTTTCTTGACGGTTGCGATATGGAATATTCGTTTTCCGGCACGACTGTTGAGCGGAAATCAGATAGCCTGACTTTGTTCTGGGGTGCTTCTCCCCACGGGGTTACCAACGTGTCTGGTAACGGGGAGATCATCAACCTCTACATATCGTTCAGCCAAATTCTGCGCTGGGGGCTTCCGGAATCCTTCCTTAATGCGCTGATTGCGGGTGACGTGATGAGTGCGCCTGCGAAGCCTGAAATTGACCGCTATATCTTCCGCCGCTGGACCGAGGAAATCAAAGACGCAGACTCCACCTGGCATCAACTCATCCTTGGTGAGGTCGAGATGCGCGTGCGGCGCTTCGCACTTGAGGGCTGTGAAACCGTAATGTGCTTTTTTGGTGAGGTCCGGTCTGTTGTTGGTGCTGGCGGTGCCATGCAACACATCGAAGAAATGCTCCGCTTCATCGCAAACAACTACTGCGATCCCATCTCGGTCACGGACGTGGCAGATCATGTCGGACTGTCACCGTCTTATGCCATGACCTTGTTCCGGCGCGTTGTTGGCGTGCCGATCAAGGAACACATCACGCGGATCCGGCTCAGTCATGCACAGATGCTTCTGTCAAACTCGGACGCCAAGATTCTGAGTATCGCGATGGACAGCGGTTTTGGCTCTCTGTCGAGTTTCTATGAATCCTTTCAGTCTCATCTCGACACCACACCGTCCGTTTTTCGCAGAGAGGCTCGCCGACTTTAAAACATGCTCAGGCGTGATTACCGGAAACCATAGTGGGATTCTGTGAAGTAATCAGAATGATGCAGGATTAACATAGTGGCATGTTTCAAGCCTGTTTCGATCAAGGAATAGCGGCTTGATCGAATTGTAATTGGAGGGAGCGGTCATGGCAGCAGGGCCAAGAATCACGTTTATCGGCGCCGGTTCAACCGTGTTCATGAAGAACATTGTAGGTGATGTCTTGCAGCGGCCTGATCTGGCCAATGCTCATATCGCCCTGATGGACATTGACCAAAATCGCCTCGACGAAAGCAAACTGGTCGCTGGCAAGCTGATCTCTACCCTCAACGTTCCTGCGACCGTATCAACACACACGGACCGTCGCGAAGCCCTCGATGGTGCTGATTTTGTTGTGGTAGCATTCCAGATTGGTGGCTATGAGCCTTGCACAGTCACGGATTTCGAGATCCCAAAGCGCTTCGGCTTGCGCCAGACTATTGCCGACACACTCGGCATTGGCGGCATCATGCGCGGCATCCGAACCGTTCCCCACCTGTGGGCCGTTTGCGAAGACATGATGGAAGTTTGTCCCGATGCCATCATGCTTCAGTACGTCAACCCGATGGCCATCAACACTTGGGCTATCCAGGAAAAGTTTCCCGCAATCAAGCAAGTCGGCCTTTGCCATTCCGTGCAATTGACCGCCGAAGAACTGGCTCATGACCTCGACATTGATGTAAAAAACCTGCGCTACAAAGTGGCTGGCATCAACCACATGGCGTTTTACCTGAATTTCGAGGAAGTGCTTGCGGATGGAAGCACCCGTGATCTCTACCCCGAGCTTCAGCGCGCCTATGCCGAAGGCCGAGCGCCCAAGCCGAGCATGTGGAATGACCGCTGTCAGAACTACGTGCGCTACGAAATGCTTAAGCGTCTTGGGTATTTTGTTACGGAGAGTTCTGAGCACTTTGCCGAATACGTCCCCTACTTCATCAAAGATGGCCGCGAGGACCTGATTTCCAAGTTTCAAGTGCCGCTGGATGAGTATCCCAAGCGCTGCGTAGAACAGATTGAAAGATGGAAGCAACAAGCAGCTGAGTTCCGTGAGGCGGATAGCATCGAGGTCAAGGCGTCCAACGAATTTGCCTCTGACATCATGGAATCCGTTTGGACCGGCAAACCTAGCGTGATTTACGGCAACGTGCAGAACCGCGGCTACATCTCGAACCTGCCAGAAGGCTGTGCGGTAGAGGTGCCTTGTCTGGTGGACCGAAACGGGATTCAACCGACGGCTGTCGGTGCCCTGCCCAAGCACCTTGTTGGCCTTATGCGGACCAATATTTCCGTTCAGGAAATGACTGTGGAAGCCCTGATGACCGAAAACCGGGACCACATTTATCACGCTGCGATGCTGGATCCTCATACGGCTGCGGAACTTGACCTGGATCAGATCTGGGCCATGACGGATGAATTGATTGAGGCCCACGGGACTTGGATGCCTGCTTGGTGCCATGGGCCGCGCAAGGCAATTGCTGCTTAAACAGCTTTTGCCTGTTTTGTATCAATGAAAGTCTCCTTTTGTCGTGCAAAACTAAGAATTCTGCACTAGCTGTGGTGGTAGATACAGCCCGACTACCACAGCAGATAATCATGTATCCAAAATCCATCGCCGTGATCGCCCACGACAACTACAAGGACGCCGTTGTTGATTGGGTTCGGAAAACTCAGCCGATCCTGAAACAGTTTCATTTGTACTGCACCGGTACAACAGGCGGACGGATCGCCAAGGCTGTTGAAGGACTGCACGTCACTCGTTTGCTCAGCGGTCCTTTGGGTGGGGATCAGAAAATTGGCGCTCTGGCGGCCGAGAAAAAGATTGATGGGATCATCTTTTTCATCGACCCGATGACTGCGCACCCCCACGATGTCGACGTCAAAGCGCTCATCCGACTGGCGATCGTGCACCAAATTCCCATGGCTTTGAACCAGCCAACAGCAGATGCCGTTATAAACCAAATCGATCTTGAATTGCGCTAGCCCCCTGCGGAAACAGCAAAGGAGCACTTTGCAGGCAACGTTTGCGGTTTTTGGGTTTCCCTTGCACTGAGTGCTAATGCCACTACATTGGTTTCGAAGACGGATAAGGCGCGGGATAACAATGGATCCAAGTGATCGGACAAGAAAAAGCTTAGGCCGCGTTGCGCTTGGTTTGCAGGCTTCGACACTGCTGGTGCATGTGTTTTGTTGCGGATTACCGCTGGTCGTAAGTCTTGCTGCTTTTGGTGGTTTGGCTGGTATAGCCATCCTACCGTTCGGCTTCGAAGACTGGTTTCATAAATATGAACTGCTGATTTTTCTGGTCGCTCTGGGACTTGTAGCAGTTTCTGCCGGCTTGCAGTTCATGGGGCACAGACACGCCACTTCGACCCATCACGATCATCATGATTGCGAAGAGCATGGGCACAGTCATCCTGTTGCAAAGGCAGATGTCGCGGTCTGCGACCACGAGGAAGATTGTGAAAAGCGGGCCAGTGCCGGGCGTTGGTTCCTGCTTGCTTCAATTGCCCTGCTGGCGCTCAACGCCTTCATGACATTTGGGTTCTCACATAATCACTAAGGCATCATTACGCCGCTAAAACAGCCTGCAACTCCCCTGACGCACTATGATGGTCGGGGAGAGGAAAGCGACTGGTAGACTGCGTTAATTTTCGCGTCCAAAGCATCCCGCCGAGCCAAGTCAACAGGATGCATATCCCGCAGCGCCGGAACGTCGACTTTGAAATGCTGATATTGATCCACGCCTCGGACGAGGATTGCGCTGTCTTGGTCGTGCATGGTTTGGCGACAATCGGTTGAAAGATACTGGATGTTCACCCCAATGCGCCGATCGTCTGAAACGTTGGGCATAGACGCGTGAAGGGTCCAGCCATGATGCAGGCTGGCCTCACCAGGCTGTAGTGGGGTCAGGATGGAGGCAGCTTCATCAACACCCTGCACCGTTTGCCCCAAGGCAAGGGCATTGTCCTCATCTTCAGTCTCCAGATGTTCGACGCGTCCATGTTTGTGGGAACCGGGAACCATGCGCATGCATCCACTCTCAGCGGTCGCCGGTGACAGGGCAACCCAGGCAGAAACCTGATGATCGTTGCTCAAGCCCCAGTACGTCAGATCCTGATGCCAACTGATGTACGTTGTCGCGCCAGCTTCTTTGACGATGTAACAAACGTTGTAGATCAGGATGTTGGGACCAAGAATGGCCTCAACGGCATCAAGCAAGGTTTCGTTTGTGGCGATTTCCCACGGTGACTTCAGCACGGAATGCATTTTGAATTTATAATGCAGCTTACCGTGTTGGGCTTCGGTGGCCTCCATTACGTTGCGATGGTGCTGCGCACTCTCGGGGCTTAGTACACGCAAGGGCGAAATAAATCCGTCACGGTCCCAAGTCTGGCGAATGTCCGCTGCATTCATCCGTTGATCCTCCGTCAGAAAACTTTAGGCTAACCGGATGAATGCGCTCGTTCGATTTGGCTGTTCCGCGCGCGACCAAGGGGCGCTGAAGGGCCAAAACTGCATAAAATGTTGAGGATTGAGTGATGAAAGTGCTCTCACCGGAACCACTGTCACAGGCAGCTTTCGCGCCATTTGGGGATGTGCTGGATACCAGCCGCGATGACCATCCCACCTACCCCATCAATGACGGCTTCACCCAGCGCCATCATGGTTTGAGCACAGTGGATGTGACCGGTGGCGAAGTTATTTTATCCATCTTCGAAACAACCAGTTTTGGGTTACCGCTGACAATACGGATGCTGGAACGCCACCCCTTTGGCTCGCAGTCGTTTATTCCCATCGGTGAAACAGCCCATGCTGGCTTCTTCGTGGTGGTTGCGGAGGGAAAGGAGGAACCCGATCCAACATCCTTGCGCGCCTTTGAAGTGCTTCCCGGTCAAGGCGTGAATTTCGCCGCGGGCGTCTGGCATCACCCCAACATCGTCAAATCGGGTGTGCAGAAATTCCTGGTGGTGGACCGCGCTGAGCCATCCACCAACCTTGAGGAATTCTTCTTTCCAGAAAACTGGGAAGAAATTGTGTTGAAGGTTTGAAGGAGCCTAAGCCCTCGGCGTCACGCGACCAAACAGCTTCAAGCGTGATATTCCACCATCAGGCACAATATTGAACCGCACGACATTGATCGGGTTCTCTGACCGAAGCGTATCAGTGCCAAAGCGATGTTCTGAATCTGCCGTCAGCGGCTGGCTGGAAAGCAGCTCTGGCCAGAACTGACTGTCGGCCTTGAGCGCATCGGGATTATCGAGCAGCGCCAGATCCGGACCGGACAAAAGGCGCCCGTTCATGGAACACGATGCCGGAAAATTCCCTTTGTAGTGCGCCGTGTCCACGATCATGTGATCCAAAACACCAGCCTCGCCCAACGCGATGATGATCCAGTCAAACCCAGGCTCTCGACGACGGCGTGTTTCCCAACCGTCTCCCATGTTCAGGCCTTTATCGGGGTAAAGCAGAATTTCCGGGTTTCCGTAGTGACTATCGTTGAATGCAAGTACGCGTCCGCCTTTGAGGATCGAAGAAAGCTCCACTGTCGAAGTTTCGTCGGTCGTCGGCTCTGACACCGGAATGCCATGTACCCGCAAACGAGCGATTCCCCCGTCGGGATACATGTCCAACCGCAAATGGGTAACGGGTTCCGCGTGAGAAACCTCGTACCAGTGCGGCGCGTCCGGGCCGAGTTTGGACATATCCACCAATGTTCTGTAGCGGGTTTCAGCAGGCAGGCCCTCGCCTTCATGATAAGCACCCATCACACGCGCGGCGTGGGGATAATTCCCGGTGAAGAATGCCGTATCGATGTTTATCGCCCGCACAACTGTCGGCCCACCGAGTTTAATCAGTGCATGATCGTTTCCGCCAGAGCGACGGCGACGGGATTCCCAACCATCCATCCATTTGCCGTGGTCATCGTAGAGATCGGGATAAAAAACCGCCTCTTCCGCCTTTATCAGGCGCGACCGCTCAGCAAAGAATTCATCTGTGACAGAAATAACCTCAGCGCCCAGACGAGCGTTCGCAAGATTGGGGTAGCGTGCGGCAAATTCGGGCACTTCGCGCTCGGCGTGAAGGACGTTACTGGCATCGGTCATCTCTAAGATCCTTCGTCAATGCGGTCTGTCAGCCGGAATGACATGATCCGGCAAACCTGTTTTAGGGCTTCGTTAAACTCGGTTTCGCGGTCCTTGGGCAGACGTTCGCGGAAACTCTCTAGAATTTGGATTTTTGTGGCACCTTTTACTGCCAAAATGAATGGAAAGCCGAACCGGGCTTTGTAGCTCTCGTTAAGCGCTGTGAACTCTTCGCGTTCGGCGTCCGTGAGGCTGTCCAGCCCGGCAGAAGCCTGTTCCGCCGTACTGTCTTCAGTCAATCGGCCCGCCGCCGCCAACTTCCCCGCCAAGTCCGGATGCGCGCAAATGACGGCGAGCCGGTCTTCGTCATCGGCATCCATCAGGGCGTTAGAAAAGGCATCAATCAGGCTTTCCCGGCTCTGGAATGGAGCGCTTGCAAAGGCATGAGCAGCGACCCACGGGCTTTCCTCAGCAATGTCGCCAAAAGCCGTCTCGAACTCATCGGCACCAAGGCCGTTAATATCCTTAACCTTCATAAGGAAAAGTCTCGTGCCAATGACGGGCAATATCTGCACGGGTCGCGACCCAAACGCGGTCATGGCTTTGCACGTAATCGAGAAAACGCATCAATGACGCGGCGCGACCCGGTCGGCCAACTAAACGGCAGTGCAAACCGATTGAGAGCATTTTTGGTGCAGTTTCGCCTTCGGCGTAGAGAACGTCGAAACTATCTCGCAGATAGGCGAAGAACTGGTCTCCACTGTTAAAGCCCTGATTGGTGGCAAAACGCATGTCATTGGCGTCAAGGGTATAAGGAACCACCAACTGTGGTCCTGATTTGGTTGTTTCCCAGTAAGGAAGTTCATCGGCGTAACTGTCCGCATTGTAAAGGAACCCACCGATTTCCGCCGTAAGCTCCCTTGAGTTTTCCGACGTGCGACCCGTGTACCAGCCCGTAGGCCGTTCGCCCGTAGCGGCTTCATGGATCCGCATCGCTTCAGCCACATGCCGACGCTCTTCCTCGATATCCATGTATTGGTGTTCGATCCATTTGTAACCGTGTGAGGCAATTTCCCACCCCGCAGACTTCATGGCCGCAACCGCTTCAGGGTTCTTTTCAAGAGCTGTTGCAACACCAAAAGCCGTCACAGGCATCCGGCGTGACGTAAACATCCGATGTAACCGCCAAAAACCCGACCGAGAGCCGTATTCATAGATGCTCTCCATGTTCATGTTCCGCACACCCTTGCGCGCGTCTGCTCCCACAATCTCACTCAAGAACGCTTCCGAAGCTTCGTCGCCATGAAGGATGCAGTTCTCTCCACCCTCCTCGTAATTCACGACAAACTGTACCGCGATCCGGGCCGAGCCGGGCCATTGGGGATGTGGCGGGTTGCCTCCATACCCGATCAAATCGCGCGGATAATCTTGAGTCATTGTCATCTGGATCCGGTCCCTCCGCCCTAGCTATGCGTCAAAAAGCATTAGCGCCATAGACTGCCTTGCCTCGTCAAGGGAGCTGTGAAAAGCTCCACCGCACATTGACACAGGGAGAACCGTATTGGGAACGCTCACAACGCATGTGCTTGATTTATCGACCGGGAAACCGGCGCAAGGACTACATCTTGAGCTTTTTGCGCTTGGTGGTGGCGAAACTTCGCTTGCCAAGGCGGTTACAAATAGTGATGGACGCGTTGATTCGCCACTTCTCACACCGGAAACCATTAAGGTCGGTGAATACAAATTGGTCTTTCAAGCGGGGGAATATTTGCAGCGGGTTCACAAGATGAACGCAGCTGATCTGTTTCTCGACCAAGTGCCGCTTGTTTTTCGAGTCTTCGATGCAACGCAGAAGTATCATGTTCCTCTGCTACTCAGCCCTTACGGTTACTCGACATATCGCGGGAGCTAAAAGACGGTGAGCACAGAACTACAATTCTTCCTTGCCGGTGAGGCCTTGCAGGTAAAGGGTGTGGATCCGACGCTCACACTTTTGGATTACCTGCGAGACCATCGCGCCCTCACCGGCACCAAGGAAGGGTGTAACGAGGGCGACTGTGGTGCGTGCACGGTTCTGCTCGGTCACTATGAACCACTGAGCGAGCGGATCGTCTATCGGGCTGTAAACGCCTGTATCACGCTCCTGCCCGCTGTTCACCGGCATTGGGTTGTTACCGTCGAAGACTTGGGCGATGGCGTTAACAGTTTGCATCCGGTTCAAGATGCCATGGTCAAACGTCATGGTTCCCAGTGTGGCTTCTGCACGCCGGGTTTCGTAATGTCCCTCGCTGCTCTGCATCTCGATGGTGCACCGGCCAATCAGGCAGAAACCTACATCGCCGGCAACCTGTGTCGGTGTACGGGATACGGACCGATTTTGGCCGCCGCCAAGGACAGCGCTGGTGCACCCAAAGACCCAACATTTAGCGCCAAGGAAGCGGAAGCTGCTGCGTGGTTTCGCTCTCTATCCGTAGATACTGGGCTTTTCTATGAAAAGGACCACCACACCTATGACGCGCCGGTATCACTGAAAGCCCTTTTACAGGCCAGAAAAGACAACCCAGACGCGGTTCTGGTGGCTGGGACAACAGAGCTTGGCCTTTGGGTCAACAAGGACTTGCAGGACTACCCACACCTTATTTCCACCACCCGGGTTCCGGAAATGACAGCCGTCGCCCTCCAGCCTGATGGCAGTCTGGTGATCGGCGGTGCTGCAACCTATGAGCAGGCTTGGCCTCTGCTTCGTCAGGTCATTCCCGAAGGTCAGGATTGGTTTGAGCGCTTTGCCTCCAAGCAAATCCGGCAACAGGCAACGATCGGCGGCAATATTGTAAATGCCAGCCCAATTGGCGACGGCCCACCGGTGTTTTTGGCTTTGCAAGCGTCAGTAGAGCTATCGTCGGTATCT
>JBMTIF010000025.1:0-11214 GCA_049437045.1 Alphaproteobacteria bacterium
TGAACTTACCCAGCCCCCGCACCTCCAGTCGCCAGTTCTGCGCCAGCGCAGCTTCTCGCAAACCACCCACCAGAAGATCGCGCGCAATCATGAGTGCCGCGGGCAGGATGACCCATACATCCGGTACAAGAACAATCAGGCCAACCCCCGTGAACAGCATCAGGAGCTTGTCAGCCACCGGGTCGAGCACCGCACCGAGCATCGTTTCCTGATCCAGCCGCCGCGCCAACAGGCCATCAAAAACATCGCTTAGGCATGCCATTGCGAACAGGGCCAGCGCCGCCGGAAGGCCGGATTGTGCAGGGACAAAGCCACGCGCTGACAGGACCAGCAAGAGGCCAACAAGCGGAGCCGCCAACAAACGGAAAAGGGTCAGGGCATTGGGCATATGCTTGGTCAAAGCAATCATTCCTGATGGAAGTGGTCGTAGATCTTCTGTGCCACGGTTTCGGATATCCCTTCGACACCCAAAAGGTCAGTTACACTGGCACGAGATACCGAACGCGCCGAACCGAAGTGCAGCAGCAGGGCTTTCTTACGCCGTGGACCGATTCCGGGAACATCATCGAGGGGGTTTTTCTTGATCGCCGCAGAGCGTTTGGCGCGGTGGGTGCCAATGGCAAAGCGGTGAACCTCATCTCGCAGGCGTTGCAGGTAGTAAAGTACGGGGTCCCGCTCGGGCATTTGAAAGGCTTCAGTTTCTGGCATGAAGAACTGTTCGCGACCGGCGTTGCGGTCTGGTCCTTTGGCGATGGCGACCAGCGGAACATCGTCAATCCCCAGCTCGTTCAGCGTCTCGACAACGGCCGAAAGCTGACCCTTGCCGCCGTCTATAAGCACCAGATCCGGCCACTGGCCCTGTTCCCTGTCCGGGTCTTCTTTAAGCGCACGGGAAAACCGCCGGTGAAAGACCTCCCGCATCATGGCGTAATCATCTCCCGGCGCGGCATCCGACCTGATGTTAAATTTGCGATAACTGTTTTTGACGAAGCCTTCCGGGCCAGCGACCACCATAGCACCGACGGCGTTGGAGCCTTGGATGTGGGAGTTATCGTAGACCTCGATCCGCTCGGGCGGGCCAGGCAGACCAAAGGCCTCGGCAACGCCGTCGAGCAGCTTGCGCTGGGTTGAGGATTCGGCCTGACGCCGCTCAAGCGCTTCGCGGGCATTGCGGGTCGCGTTGGTCATGACATCACGCTTAACCCCGCGCTGAGGGCGGATGATCTGCACCTTTCGTTCGGCCTTGGTGCTCAGTGCTTCGGTCAGCAGTTCCTGTTCCACGGGTTCGTGGCTGACGAGAACAAGGCGTGGCACTGGCTTATCGGCATAGAACTGCCCGATGAAGCTGCTCAGCACCTCCTCGATCTCATCACTGCGGTCGTGACGCGGGAAGTAGGCACGGTTACCGTAGTTCCGGCCGGCTCGGTAGAAGAACACCTGAACGCAGATTTGTGCGCTGCTGCTGTAAGCCGCAATGACATCGGCGTCCTCGATTTCACCCTGCAGATTGACGTCTTGATGCGCTTGAACAGCGCTCAGTGCGCGCAAGCGATCGCGCAGCATGGCCGCACGCTCGTATTGCAGGTTCTCGGCTGCTTCCTGCATCGAAACCGCCAATTCATCCTGAATGCGGCGGCTTTCCCCAAACAGGAAGGCTTTGGCTTCATCGACCAGCGCGTTGTAGCCTGCCTGGTCGATCTTCCCCACGCAGGGTGCCGAGCAGCGCTTGATCTGGTAGAGCAGGCAGGGCCGGGTTCGGTTTTCGAAGACGTTGTCGGAGCATGAACGCAGCAGAAACGCTTTCTCAAGCGCTGTAACGGTCCGATTAACTGACTTTGCGCTGGCAAAGGGACCGAAGTAGTCGCCTTTGCGACGGTGTGCGCCCCTGTGTTTGGTCACTTGCGCAAAGTCATGATCGGCGGTCAGCAGGATGTAGGGAAAAGATTTGTCATCGCGCAGCAGCACGTTGTAGCGCGGCTGGAACCGCTTGATGAGGTTGGACTCCAGCAGCAGGGCTTCGACCTCGCTGTTGGTCACCACAATTTCCAGACCCTTGGTCTCGGCCACCATCCGGCGCAAACGGTTCGGCAGTCGTTCGAGCTGGGTGTAGTTCGTCACCCGACGGCGGAGGTTCCGCGCCTTGCCGACGTAGATGGGATCGCCCTTGCGGTCCAGCATTCGATAGACGCCAGGAGAGCTGCTCAGGGTTTTCACACCGTCTTTAAGGGTTTGCAGGCCGAAAGCCAGATCACTCCCCGTCAGATCCGGCGAGGTGGGCTGAGCCCCGGGGGAAGCGGCGGAACCATCGTTGTAGTCGGCGGCATCATCCCGGAGCGTGAGCGCCACTGATTCGTGCGCCGGCATGGCCGCTCTTTTGCCGCCTGCGCTGCTGTCTTGTTCCTGATGAGTCTTGCCGCGTCGCATAATGTCAAATCTTAGCTTGCTTTTTTTTGTTTCTAAAGAAACGAATGCCGCGCTGGGCAGTTCTGTGGATAACCCTGTCAGTAAAGATACCGGGGATTCGGAGTCTCCTATTATTTCAGTGATTTGGCTTCAATCGCCGGTTTTTCCTCGGTCTACAGGCAAATGATACTAACGCACTGAAAACAAATACTTTTTTCAGTGGTAAGGCAAATGGAGTACTGAAATCACTGGTTTTTTTCCGCTTAAGGCGAGTCGCAAAATGTCCCGACATGACATGTAGACAATCGAGATCTGACAGACGTTTTTCGCCGACTTATTCTTGTCGGGCGGTGGTTTTGGCGAAACGAATCACCCGCGACGCAGTTTAACCGTCACAGACGCACATTCCGCATCGTCAAAAACGTCCAGCTTCTCACCACGAACTTCGAGATTCAGCATTCTCGTGTCGGCAAACAGGCGGTTTGCAAGCTCGTCCACCAGTGTTTCCAGCAGGTTGAAGTGGCCTTCGGTCACCATGCTGCGCGCGGTTTCCACGAAGATTTCATAGCTCAGAACCTTGCTGAAATCGTCGGACAGACGTTCCGGCAAATCCACGTCAGCACGAAACGACAGCCGCACCCGCTGGGGGGCTTCGTGCTCATGCGGGTAAATGCCGATGTTTGCCGATACCAGCAGGTTATCGACGGAAATACTGCGTTCACGAATTATCATTCGATCTGCCTATTCGATAGGAGCAGGGCGGTCTGGTGCAGGTGCGGCCCAGTTTAGGTGCTGACCGCCATCAAGAGCGATCATTTGCCCTGTCATAGACTGCGCGGAGAGCAGGAAGTCAACGGCATGACAGATGTCTGAGAGCGGTGTCGCGATTCTCAGGGGCGTATCCTGCACCTGCTCCTGAAAGTGTTCTTCACTCTGCCGGGGCGAGGGCAGTGTTGGACCCGGACCGATGCCATTCACACGAATGCCCTTTGGCGCAAAGGCCAGAGCCAGTTGGCGCGTCATACCCCAAAGGGCGTACTTTGACGTTGTGTAGGAAATGAAATGTTCGGTGAGATTCCACACGCGCTGGTCAATCATGTTGATGATTGCACCCTGACCAGGACTTGCCGGGATTTGGCCAGCGAGCGCCTGTGACAGCACCAGGGGTGCGCGCAGGTTCGGTTCCATGTGCGCGTCCCAACTTTCGCGGGTTGCTGAGGCGGCTGAGTCGTACTGGAAGGCGGAGGCATTGTTGATCAGCGCGACGAGCGGCATTTCAAGAGCCTTACTGGATTGCGCCACCAGACCTCTGACGTCGTCTTCCTTGGCGAGATCAGCTTGAACCAGGACAGCCTTGCCGCCTGCATCGTTAATGGCGGAGGCGGTCTTTTCTGCGGCGCCAAGGCTGCTGCGGTAGTGCAAGGCAACCGCCCATCCCTGTGCTGCGAGATGTTCGGCGATGGCTGCGCCAATGCGTTGGGCAGCGCCAGTAATCAGGATTGCTTTAGTCGCCTCTGCCAACGTGCGGTCCTCAAGTCAGTAAGCTGAAGTAAAGATAGGCTGCGAAGACGAGCAAGAAACCAAGTCCGATCCAACGTCCCAAGCTGCGCCCTGCGACCAGAATACCGACGAACAGGATCGAGGTTGCGCCAAAGAGCAGGAGACTGGAGTGGTAGAGCTCCTGGGCCACAGGCAAGGGTGAAATGAAGGCGACCAAGCCCAAAACAAGCATGATGTTGGTCAGGTTGGAGCCGACAATGTTGCCAATCACGACTTCGCGATGGCCCTGCCGCGCCGCAGCCAGAGACGCAAACAACTCTGGCAGACTGGTTCCGATGGCGACAACAGTTGCGCCGATGACCGCCTCCGGCACACGAATGGCTTCGGCCAGTTCCACGGCGCCGTAGATGAACGCCTGCCCGCCGATCACAAGGACCAGCAAACCGCCGAACAGTGACAGGCTCGCCAGCCCCCAACCCCAGGCCACGTCAGGGGCATCTTCAACCGATTCTTCATTGCCAAAGCGGAAAATGACGATGGTGTGAATGACCATGGCCAGCAGCAGTAGCGCCCCCGACCAGCGCGGTAGAAATTCGTACACGTAGGCCAGAACCAGCACAAACAGCGTCGCAACCACCAGAATAGCACCATCCCGGCGCACGGTGTTGGGCGCGCAGCACAGGGGCAGAACCAGCGCCGTTAGGCCGCCAATCAGCAAAACGTTGGTGATGTTGGAGCCGATGACGTTACCCACGGCCACATCCGGCACACCGCCCAGTGCAGCGCCCACCGTCACTACGACCTCAGGCGCACTTGTTCCCCAAGCGACCACGGTTAAGCCGATGATAAAGGGGGAGATGCCAATCAGCCGTGAGGCCGAAACCGCGCCTCGGATCAGGAAGTCTGCCCCATAGCTCAAACCGGCGAGGCCGATGATGAGCAGGAGTGATGGGATCAGCAGGTCCAAACGAAACTCTTCCTTGGTTTTTTACGGCCGGGGTCTGGCGCGCGGGGCAATGGTTATCAGAATGCTCTTATACTGATGAAATCTTGGCTTGCACGGCTTTGGTTCAAGTGGTCCTACCAAAAATTCACATAGGGAACCTGCGTTGCGTCCGGGCCAAGAAGCCCTAAGTTACATGTCATTGTTTTCCAGCACCCAGAGGCTTGCCTGTGACAGCACAAATCGATCCGGAAACCCTGTTGCAAGCGGCGCGAGATGCTGTGCGGCTGCACCCTGTTGACGGAACGCCGCTGAGCGATGACACGCCGCTGGAAATCGTTTCTGAATATGAGCCAGCCGGTGACCAGCCACAGGCCATCAAAGACTTGCTCGAAGGCCTGCAAACGGGGGAGCGTGACAGTGTTTTGCTGGGCGTAACGGGGTCGGGCAAGACCTTCACAATGGCGCACGTGATCCAGTCGTTGCAGCGCCCAACGCTCATCATGGCGCACAACAAGACCCTTGCTGCACAGCTCTATGGAGAGATGAAGGAGTTCTTCCCGAACAACGCTGTCGAGTATTTTGTCTCCTACTACGACTATTACCAGCCAGAGGCTTACGTACCGCGTTCAGATACTTACGTGGACAAGGAAGCGACGATCAACGAACAGATCGACCGCATGCGTCACTCCGCCACCCGCGCCCTGTTTGAGCGGCGGGATGTCATTATCGTGGCGTCGGTGTCCTGCATCTATGGCATGGGCGCGCCGGAAACCTATGCTTCCATGACCATGCTGCTCGAAGTTGGTGCTGAGATCCCGCAAAAAGAGATGCTGCGTCGGTTCGTCGAGCTGCAGTACAAGCGCAACGATGTAGCGTTCCAGCGTGGGATGTTCCGGGTTCGGGGCGATTCAATCGAAATCTTCCCGGCCCACCTCGAAGACCGGGCCTGGCGTCTTTCCCTGTTTGGCGATGAGATTGAGGGCATCTGGGAATTTGACCCTTTGACCGGCGAGAAGACGGCTGAGCTGGAAAAAGTTCGCCTCTACGCCAACTCCCACCACGTTACCCCCAAACCGACCATTATGCAGGCTATTCAGCAGATCAAGAAAGAGCTGGGCTTGCGCCTGGAAGAGCTTGAGGGTGAGGGTAAGCTGCTGGAGGCGCAGCGCCTGCAGCAGCGCTGTACCTTTGATCTGGAGATGATGGAAGCCACTGGCGTTTGTGCCGGGATTGAGAACTACAGCCGCTATCTCACTGGACGCGCACCGGGCGAGCCGCCGCCAACACTGTTTGAATATCTGCCTGAAGACGCTCTGTTGATGGTCGATGAAAGCCATGTTTCCGTTCCCCAGATCGGGGCGATGTTCAAAGGCGACCGGGCACGCAAAGTGACGCTGAGCGATTATGGCTTTCGCCTGCCGTCCTGTCAGGATAACCGCCCGCTGAAGTTCGAAGAATGGGACGCCATGCGCCCGCAGACGGTCTATGTCTCTGCAACCCCAAACGCGTGGGAGCTTGAGCGCACAGGTGGCGTTTTTGCTGAACAGGTGATCCGTCCGACCGGTCTTTTGGATCCACCGTGTATTATTCGCCCCACAGAAAATCAGGTCGACGATCTCATCGCTGAATGTCAGGAAACGGTGAAATCAGGCTACCGGGTGCTGGTAACCACGCTCACGAAACGGATGGCGGAAGACCTGACCGACTACCTCAACGAAGCAGGTCTGAAAGTCCGGTACATCCACGCAGATGTGGACACGCTGGAACGGATCGAGATCATCCGTGACCTGCGCCTTGGGGTCTATGACGTGCTGGTCGGGATCAACTTGCTGCGGGAGGGGTTGGATATTCCCGAATGCGCTTTGGTCGGGATCCTCGATGCGGACAAAGAAGGCTACCTGCGTTCGACGACCTCGCTGATCCAGACGATTGGCAGAGCGGCGCGAAATGTCGAAGGCCGGGTCATTCTGTACGCGGACAAAATTACCAAATCCATGCAGGCCGCGCTGGATGAGACCGAGCGTCGACGGGCCAAGCAGACCGCTTACAACGAAGAACACGGCATCACACCGGCCTCGATCAAAAAACAGATCGGTGACATCATTGATTCGGTCTACGAGAAAGACCGCGTGACCATCGGGACGGGGGATGAAGACCTCATCACCACGGGTGGCAAAGACCTCAAAGAGGTGATGGCCGACATTGAAACCCGCATGAAAGATGCGGCGGCCAACCTGGAATTTGAGGAAGCAGCGCGTTTGCGGGATGAACTCAAACGGTTGGAAGCGGCTGATCTGGGTCTGGGCGGTGCGGTTTCTACCAAAGCCGCAGCGGCGGACCGTGCGGGTAAGGCAGAAGGCAAGACCGCCGGACGCAACCGTGCGCGCCGGGCGGCAGAAAAGGATTTCACCAAAACAAAGGGGGCCGCGCTGGACCCCCTCTCAAAAGTCGCTGGCCCTCGTAAATCGCCGCGACGTAAATGAGCGTATTGAGCTAGAGCAGCTCGGGCCAGCCCAGCTTGTCGTTCTTGTTCCGATCGAGGAAGACAAAGGTTTCTTCCAGCCGTGAAGCGAGCTCTTCGAGGGTCAGACCTTCAGCCGGGAACCCGCGACCCAGCAGCTTGATGCGCAGCAGCAAGGTTGGGGCTTCGGCGCGGGTGACGACGTTATCGTAATCTGCATCGAAAGCAGCATGCATGATGGTGAAATAGGCCAGCATCTCTTCCCGGGTCAGCGCGCCGTCATTGCCGCGATCCATTTTAGCAAAATGGCCAAGGAAGGAACGCTGCTCATATTGGTGACGCAGACGGGCTTTTTCCTCCGGCGTCATGTTTCGGACCCGCTCAAGACCGCTTTCGCTGTCATCTTCCAACTGCACCAGCAGAATGTCGACTTCCTCATCGGTCATGGAGAGGATGTCAGACTCAAGCCCCGTTTCCGGTGCGCCAGCCTGCGGACCGGGGGCATCTTCCGGGATGGTGGTGGTCAGGTCGTCCAACCCGCCTGAAGGCGTCGATTGATCCGCGCGTGGAGCCAGTGCAGCCAAGCTGTTCGTGAGAGGAGGTTGGTTTAAGCTTGGTGTTGATTTTACCTCTTCTGTAGCAGGCTGAAACGCTACGGGTAGAGCGACAGGTTCGAGCGATGCGACCGTGGAACTGGGCGACGTCAGAAGCGCAGCATGCGAGTCTGGCACCAGCAATTCATCAATCGTCGGCGCAAGCCGTGGAACCGGGACTGTATCTGTTTTGATCAGTCCAGAATTTCGGATCGCCGCCAAGGTCGGTTCCGTCAAAGCAGAAGTCACGGGCGTGGTTTCGGTAAATACGCCATAGCCCATTTTGTCGCCGATCTGAGGCCGAATCACCGGAATTGGCAGCTTTTCCAAACGCGTCGCCAGTTCAACAGGTTCCGCGTTGTTAGCAATGATTTCCAGCGGCCGGTCCTCACGATCAACCAGCGGGCCAGCCACCGCCACCAACCGGCCATTGCGGTCGTAGGTGTTCAAACCAGCTGCGGACGCATTCAGCATTATCTGGTGATAATCTTGATGAGCGACGCCACTGTTGAAGCCGGGAAAAGGCGCTATACTATGGCCACAGGCCGTTAATCCGAGAGTGAGCACAGTCGAAGCAAGACCAATGCGAGGAGAGATCATTATTGGATTATCCGTTTTTCAAGCCGCAAGCACCGCGCAAACGCAGGCCCTTTTTTCGGGTTTCTCATAAACATGTGAGAAAGTAAAGTTATCAGACACTTGTAAACTGTAGCTGAAGTGAAATGTGATTAATTTGTGGTTTTTACCGCTTCCAGCGTCTCCAATCGCGACCCTCAGGCACGGTTCCGTCTCTCTGCGACCTTTTGAGAAGTTTGACGTAAGCACGATACAGAGTCAGGGCAGCGATCCGTCAGTGGCGCACTGGATGATTTCCTTTCCTGTTCCGTGGCCGCGTTGGTTGGCTCGGCACCGGATCATGCAGGCTCGTGCGGCCATGGCGCGCAATGAAGGGTTTCACTTCGCCATCATTGCCGAAGACCTGCCCAATCGCCCTATGGTCGGTGCCTGTTCAGCAGCTTACATCGGCGACCCCTCGCGTCCGCCCGAACTTGCCTACTGGATTTCGCCAGAATTTCAGAGACGGGGGCTGGCGCGGCACGCTTTGACCATTCTGCTGTCCTTCCTGTTCGCCCGTGACGAAAACCTGCGCGCCATCGAAGCCGCCGTGATTGAAGGCAATGAGGCGTCGATCCAACTGCTTCTGGGGCTTGGCTTTCGCTATCACGAGGACGAGCGAGCCAGTACGCCGCTTAGTTGGAACCGACCCAGGGACGAACAAGTGCTGCTGCATCGTCACAGGCTGTGGCGCACGGATTGGCTCAGCAGCGAATGCGCCCATATAGATATTGAACAAACATAGGACGAGGCTGTTAACCCCATGACCGATTTCAAAGCGCTGACCGAATCTGAGTGGCGGCAACGCCTGACCGATGAGCAATTTCGTGTCGCGCGGAAGCATGGGACCGAGCGCGCCTTTACCTCGCCTCTGAACGACGCCAAAGGGCCGGGGACGTTTAGCTGCGTTGGTTGCGGTCAGCCGTTGTTTGACGCGCAGGACAAGTTTGAATCAGGCACGGGCTGGCCGTCTTTCACCCAACCTATTGATGAGGGCGCGGTCGGGGAACGCGTGGACCGCAGCTTTTTCATGAAGCGGACGGAAATTCATTGTTCCCGATGCGAATCTCACCTCGGTCACGTCTTTCCTGATGGACCTGCGCCAACGGGGTTACGCTACTGCATGAATGGCGTTGCCATGACCTTCGAACAGGACGAAGACGCCTGAAGCCGCGCAAACGTCCTTAAGCCAGTCGGGCGCCGTTCGGCACGGGCTTGTCGGGGGCGACGAGGACCACGTCGCCATTCTCGTCATGCAGGCCGAGGGTCAGAAATTCACTCATGAACGGCCCGATTTGCTTGGTGGGAAAGTTCACCACGGCGATCACCTGTCGACCCACCAGATCGTCGGGGGTGTAGTGCTGAGTGATCTGGGCGCTGGATTTTCGCTCGCCGATCTCTCCGCCGAAGTCGACCCATAGTTTGATGGCCGGGCGACGGGCTTCGGGGAAGGGCTCTGAACGGATCACAGTGCCAACCCGAATGTCCACGTTCAAAAAGTCATCAAAACTGATCAGGTCCATCATGCACTCCGGTATTGCCTTTGGTTTGCTTCAGTGACGGTCTAAAACGATTCCGAAACAAAAAGCGAGGGCGAAGCGCGTGATCATTCTGACTTGGGGTCTGGTTGCCGTGGGTGGGTATCTGTTGGGGTCTATCCCCTTTGGGTTGGTTTTGACGCGACTGGCTGGCTACGGCGATATTCGCAAAATCGGTTCGGGCAACATTGGTGCAACCAACGTGCTGCGCACTGGCAACAAACCGTTGGCGCTGCTCGTCCTGATTTTGGACGCAGGTAAGGGTGCCATCGCGGCGGCAGTGGCATGGATGCTTGTGGGGTGGGAATTTGGAGTTGCTGCTGGTGTCGCGGCTTTCCTTGGGCACCTGTATCCGATTTGGCTGGGGTTCAAGGGCGGCAAAGGCGTGGCTACCGGGTTGGGCACATACCTCGCGATTTCATGGCCGATCTTCATCGGCATGGCGCTGGCTTGGCTTGTGGGAGCTTTACTGTTCCGCCGTTCATCTATGGGGGCGCTGGTGGCGTTTGGCGTGTTGCCGCTGCTGACTGGCGTGTTCAATGGCCGCGCAGACGCATCCAGCGTGCCAATCCCCTACTGGTTTATAATCCTTGGCTTCGCGCTCGCAGCCATCGTCTATTACAAGCACCGCGCCAACATAGCGCGCATCATCGACGGCACCGAGCCCAAGATCAGCTTTGGTGGTGGTGGCAAAAAGGACGACTAACCCGCGCTTCAGCTTTTGCCGGATAGCTCAGCGTTACGTCTTTCACCTGCTTCCATCGCCTCGGGGAACAAGTCAGGCAAGCCCCGGCCTGCTGCCATCAGAACGTCGAGCGCAGCTTGAGTTACTCCGCCCGGGCTGGTCACCCGGCGGCGCAGTTCGGCGGGTTCCACATCCGGCTGCTGGTCGGCCAGCAAAGCGGCCCCCAGAACCGTTTGCCGTGCCGCAAGTTTCGCTTGTTCAGCCGTAAGCCCGGTTTTTTCGGCGGCTGCGGCGATGCACTCCATGAGCAAAAAGACGTAAGCGGGACCGCTGCCTGTTACGCCCACCATAGCATCGATTTGAGCTTCGGCGCTGACCCAGATGCTTTTTCCGACTGCCGCAAGCATGACTTCGCTCAAGGCTGCGAGGTCCTCACCAACCGCTTCGTTTTTCAGCAGTAGGCTCATCCCCGC
>JBMTIF010000026.1:0-11001 GCA_049437045.1 Alphaproteobacteria bacterium
GTCTTGGATCGAGGGCGGCGGCCTGCGCCAGTACCACACCGTGGATATCTCGGTCGCCGTGGCCATCGAGGACGGCCTGGTTACGCCGATCGTGCGCAATGCGGATCACAAGGGTCTTGCCGATATCTCGGAAGAAGTGCGGTCGCTGTCGTCGCGCGCCCGCGAAAAGCCCATGGGGCTGCTGCCGGACGATCGTTACGATTTTGACAGCAAAACCCTAACCCTCGAAGGCCGCCGGTGGGGGCGCTTGTTCTCGGCATCTCAGCGCGTACAGATTCGACTGGTCGAAGCAGATGGGCTGACAGGTTCGTTGGTTGGCGAAATTATCGGTGAAAGCGAGCCTACGGCCCTTTCCCAAACACAACTCGAGTCGCGCTCAAAGCCAACATCGAAAAAGGTGAAATCTTCCAAGAAAACAAAGGCTAAAGCGGGTAAGCGGCCTAGAAAGCCATAAGCTTGGCTCATTTGCCGCGCATAAACAGATGGGAACGAGCATAGCGCCGGACATCGCGCTATGGTCAGCGGGTATTTTCAAGGAATCAAGAATGCCTCGGAACCTATTTCGGTTTGGCTCTCAGCTTGCATTTGGAGCACTCGGCTTACTGACGTTGTTTCTGTCAGCCTGTGACGCTGGTCAGGTCAATGCACGGACGACGGCTCGGAAAGCAGCCAGTTCCAGTATCGTCATGCCCGCTGAACTGCGCGCAGCGCTGGAGGAGGCTTTGCCCACCGGCCAGTCGGGTGGTCAGCTGCCCGATGCGGATGAAGCTTTCCTCTACGGCGTGGGGATCGGTGCGATCCAGGAATTGTACGTTGAAGCTTACCACCCGCGCGAGGTCGCGATGGCAGGATTGGTCAATCTTGGGAAGCAGGCAAACTTCACGCTGAAATCCGAAAATGGTGTCACCCAGATCAATGGTCCGGGCGGTCAGATGGAATTCGAAGAGCCAGATGGCGATTATTACCTTGAATGGGGTTTGCATTCCGCCTTTGTCACGCTGCACATGATTACCTCCAGCGAGCGCATCCGCCGCATGCCCCAGTCATCGCGTGAAACCGAGATTTTTGAGGGCTACATGTCCCTTTTGGATGGCGTGTCGCGCTATCTCCCTGCCGCAGATGCAGACTTGTTCCGCGATGATGTCTTTGGGTTTGGCGGCATGGGTATCCTTATTGCCTATGAAGAAAACGGCATTCGGGTGCGGGAAGTCGTTCGTGGTGGTCCTGCCGAAGATGCGGGCCTGCAGAATGGCGACCTGATCACTCATGTGAATGGTCAGCGCGTGACCGGTGAAATGAGCGAAGACCTGGTGCTCAGCCTGCTGCGTGGGCCTGTAGGCTCTCTGGCAACCGTGATGATCCAAAGAGAAGGCAGAACCCTGCGCCGGACCATCAGCCGTGAAATCGTCGCTCTGCCATCACTGCGCGGCCATATGGTTGGTGATGTCGCTGTGATCCAAATGGCTGTATTCTCTGAACAATCGACGCAGGAGTTCCTCGACGTCGTGCGGAGCCTGCGCAAAGAGCAACCGGCGAGCTGGCTTCTGGATTTGCGAGAAAACCCCGGCGGTCTCAAAACCGCAGCACAGGAAATTGCGGATTACGTCATTGGCCAAGGCCCGATTCTGGTTTCTGCCGGGCGAAACATCGATAACAAGGATACAGTCGAAGCCAAGCCGAACGACATTCTGCTGGGCGCGCCCCTGCTGGTTTTGATCAACGGCAACTCGGCCAGTGCCTCAGAGATTCTCGCTTCGGCCATTCAGGATAATGGACGCGGAATCGTCATTGGCTCCACTTCCTTTGGCAAAGGATCAATCCAGACAAGCTTTGATCTGCCCAACGGCGCGATGATGACAGTGACATCCGGTGCGTTCTTTGCGCCCTCAGGAGCACCGCTGAACAAAGCGGGCGTGACGCCAAACATCTGCTTCACGGACCGCAGCCCTGAGGCGGTGATCGATGATGCGCTGAACGGCAACCCCAATATCGCAGCCCTGCGGGCGCGATCCATCCTTGCGCAAAACATGAAGGACAAAGACAACTACCGCAGCGTTTGCCCGCCATCTGAGCGGTATACAGAGGACGATTCAGACCTCGCGCTGCAGCTGGCGATGTCGCCTGACGCCTATCAGCGCATCCTGTCAGCCAGTGCAAGCCTGTCATCCCTGCGTTAGTCGCGGTTGACTCAGCACAGGTTGGCTTTAGGGTGCGTTCCAATTTGTTGAATCTAGGAGCTCGGGGCTATGGCTAAACCCGCTAACGTGCTCATCAAAATGGTGAGCACCGCTGACACCGGTTACTTCTACGTGAAGAAGAAGAACACGCGTACCTCCACTGAAAAGCTGGAAATGCGCAAGTACGACCCTGTTGCACGCAAGCACGTTGTCTTCAAAGAATCGAAGATGAAGTAAGCGTTCAGCAGAACGAACATATTAAGAAGGGGCGGTATCCACGATTTGGTTACCGCCCTTTTCTTTTGCCGCATAGAGACGGCCATCGGCCACCGCGATCAGGGCATCGGCCGTAGAAGCCCAATCCCCCGCTGGCATGGATACGAGGCCGGCAGAAGCTGAAATGCGAATCTGGTTTTCGTTCGAACCTGCGTGGTTAATGGAGGCTATGTCAGCAATGAGACGCTCGACCACCGTACGGGCTGCCTTTAAATCGGCATTGGGTAGGACCAAAGCAAACTCGTCACCCCCCAATTGCACCGCAGAATCCGACGCACGTGAATTCCTGCGAAGGTGTTCTGCGACACCGATCAGGAATTGATCCCCTGCCTGGTGCCCATAGCGATCGTTCAACGTCTTGAAACCATCGAGATCAAACAAAGCCAGCGACAAAGGCCGCTGCGATTGCCGCGCAATCTGCATCTGAAGCGGCAGGTGGGCCGCCAGATAGCGACGATTATACAAATCCGTCAGCCCATCCGTGATGGCGAGATCAAGTGACTGGGTCAGGGCCACTTGGCGGTGTTCGGTTTGCTGGCTGATCCTTACCTGCTCTTTGACCATGAGTGCCAGCAGACGGTCGGGAGCCACCCCAAGCCATTAATCCTGAAAATCCAATCGTTCCAGCGCGGCTTGCGCAGCCTTGGGCAGCGTCGCACTTGCGACCGTAATGGGCAGGCTTGGGCCTTGAGGTTGAGAACGAACCGCCGCGATACGCTGCAGTGTCGTCGTCCAACCCGCTTCGGACACTGCGCCAATGACCAGCCCTGCCCCCGCCTTGAGAGCGACGGGCTGGTCAAAAGCAACACTTTCGACCGCGAAACCTTCTTCCTTCAACCGCCATTCTATGCCCCGAGCGAAATCTTCATCCTCATGCCAAACGATGATCTCGCTATCGGGCATCGAAGCATGGGGCGCAGCAAAAAGGGATGGCTCGAATCCCAAGAGTCGGAGCACGTGTTCCGTTGATCCAGCTTCATCCAATCTGCGTGAGCGCCGTACTTGAGCTGACAAACACAGGCTCATGCGCTGGCTTGTGCAGGGCAAAGGCAAGTAACTGCTGGCGCCGCTCTCCAACGCCTGTTCCTTGGATCGTTGGCTGGGGATTGGATCCACCAAAACCAAGGACGTGTTTGGAAAGGCTCTTTTCAGGTTGCGAACTTGAGCCACGTTCCAGCCTACCGCGCGGACGACAGCAATGACCTCAGGCTGGGAGTCCTGACCCTGCACGTCTGAAACTGCTGTATCCAGGCTACCGAGTTGTCCGCCCGTGACATGAAAATAGAGCGACCGCAGTTGCCGTTGCAGAGCGGTGCCCAGCGTCGTATCTGAGTATAAAAGGTGAACGTGGCCAGCCATACCGCATCCTGCAAAATTGGCGAAACTCTAGAGATTCTTTCAATCGAGGTGAAGTGCTTTATGTCCAGCCTCTGCCGCACGTGTCTGACGGTGACGCCTGCCAACACGCCCACCCCGCGGTGTGAGGCCTGTGGCAGTCCAAAGCTGGTCCAGCATGCGGAGCTGGATGCGCTTTCGCTGGCGCACATTGACTGCGACGCCTTCTATGCCGCTGTTGAAAAGCGGGATGATCCCAGCATTCGCCACAAGCCCGTCATCATCGGCGGCGGACAGCGGGGGGTTGTGACGACAGCCTGTTACCTTGCACGAATTCAGGGCGTGCGCTCTGCCATGCCCATGTACCGCGCCCGGCAGCTTTGTCCGCAAGCAGTGATCGTTAAACCCAATATGGCCAAATACCGCGAAACCGGTCTGGAAGTGCGCCAATACTTCCGAGCCCTGACGCAAGATGTCGAACCGCTTTCCATTGACGAGGCCTTCCTCGATCTTGTCTCGGTCGCAGCGGCGGGAAAGCATCCTGCAGCTGAACTCGCTCGCCTCGCACAGACGGTGCAGGACAAGGTCGGCATTACCATTTCAGTGGGTCTTTCACACAACAAGCTGCTGGCCAAGATCGCGTCGGACCTCGATAAGCCAGATGGCTTTGCTGTTCTGGGCAAGGCGGAAGCAATGGACTTTCTGGCGGACAAACCAGTGAAACTGATCTGGGGTGTTGGCCCGGCAACGGCCAAGCGGATGAGTGCGCTAGGTATCACGCGCATTGGCCAACTGCGGGCTTTTCCCAAAGACGACATGATCTCAATGTTTGGACGCTTTGGGGAGCGGCTCTACCATTTTTGTCGCGGCGAGGATTCGCGAAGTGTGCGGGAGGACCGTGGGTCGAAATCCGTGAGTTCAGAAACCACGCTCATGGAAGACACGGGCGATCTGGCAGAGCTCACCGCTGTTATCGAACGCCTCTCCAGTCGGGTTGCGGAGCGTTTGCAGAAGTATGAGTTGGAGGGAAAGCGGGTTACGCTGAAACTCAAGACAACCGATTTCGATATTCTCAGCCGCAGCCAGACCCTGAACGGCCACACTGCCGACCCCCGCGTTCTGTTTTCCGTTGCGCAGCGTCTGCTGGCCGCAGAAGTCGAGCGGGAGCCTCTGCAAACCTATCGCTTGCTAGGGGTGGGTGTCGCCGGGTTCGATTAGGCTTCGAGAAAGGCTCTGGACCATGTCGTATAGATTGGCTCGCGGTGTCCATGCGCATGGAACCCGACATGCCCCCCTGTCCGACAAATCGCCGGGGACAACAGAGGGTTTTTCGACCATTCAATCGCGCGATAGGGCCGGTCGTCGATCCAGGGATCATCGGCCGCCACGATTACCAAGCACGGTAATTTAGCATCCAGCACAAACCGCTTGGCCGAGTTTTCGATGTAATATTCATCGGCAGATTTGTAGCCATTGGCTGGCGCGGTGAAGTGTTCGTCAAACTCGCCAATGGTTTTGATCCGCTTGAGATGCTCGACCTGGTCCGGCCGCAGGCCGGGCTGCAGTGGCATTTGCTTGCGGATCTTGTTCACCAGATAACGTGAATACAGGAAGTTCCGACGTCGGGAAAAGCGACTTGCGGTTGCCTGCAGGTCAAAGGGCGCGGAAATCGACACGATCTTGGCTTGATCCGCAGCCTCTACAAACGCCGCTTCACTTGCCGCTTTGAGCAGCATGTTTCCACTCAGGCTAATCCCAATCCAAGCAAGCTTCCCTGTATCCGCACGCGCCGCTAAAGCCCGTGCGATGACAGTCA
This sequence comes from Alphaproteobacteria bacterium, assembly GCA_049437045.1. GTDB lineage: Bacteria > Pseudomonadota > Alphaproteobacteria > UBA7985 > UBA7985 > UBA7985. Next base: position 5,605 of record JBMTIF010000026.1, read on the forward strand.
AGTCGTGTGTAAAGCCCGCATGATAATTCCGCCGACAGAGCAGCCGCGAAGACCCGGCCCCGCGCAGGTTCATGCGAACAACCCGATAGCCATGATCGAGATAGTGCCGGGTCAGCAAGCGCATGTAATCCCGATCGAAATCCCCCAACAGGCCATGCAACAGAACTACCGTTGTCTCCTTGCTCACCCCTTCCCGACCCTGCCGCACCAAACGCTGCCCCAGTAAAACGTCACCGGTTCCATCATCAGCATCAATGCGCAGGTCTTCGATATCTGCATCATCAAGCGTCACTTTCGGGGGAGAAAGCACGGCTGACATTGTCTGCAGATCACCACCAAACCAAGGCGCTTTAGCGCGGTAGTTAACGTCAAAAGAGAGGGACATTTTCAGGCTCGAAGAAGGGTCAGCAGGGTCTCTGCTGCTAACTTGGCGGGGCTTTTATCTGCTGACAAGGCCAGTTTGCCCAAGGCTTCGCGCTGGCCCGACACCTGCTGCTCACGTGCCTGTTCGTTAGAAAGCAATCTTACCAGTTCGGGCACCAGAACGTCCGCCCTCGCCTGATCCTGCAGGTGTTCTGGCATAATTTCACGGCCAGCAAGGATGTTGATCAGGCTGAAATAGTCCAAACGGGTCTGACGCATGACCTGCTTATAGGTCATTGATGACAGTCGATAGGTAATGACTCCGGCGACGTCTGCCTTTGCCAGTTCCAAGGCCACGGTTCCCGACGCGGCCAAGGCGACTTTGGCCTGATGGAAAGCCTGCTGCCGGTCTTCTTCCCGAAAAAGAAACTCGATTGGCGTTGGCCAATCGACCATCCGGCTGGAGACAAAGTTGCGCGTCGTCTCAACCGTTGGCACCAGACACCTGAGACCGGGAAAGGACGGCGCCAAACCTTGGACCACCTCGCGGAACAAAGGCACCAGTTGCTGGACTTCGTTCATGCGGCTTCCCGGTAAAAGCAGCAGCGCGTTGTCGTCCTTGATAACGGGAGAGACAGGCCGGGAGACGATCGGGTGACCGATAAAAGTCGCGGCGAGGCCGTGAGCCTCAAAGTAAGGTGGCTCAAAGGGAAACAGACACAGGATGTGATCCAGAAACGCCGAAACCTTCTCCGCTCGCTCTGGCTTCCATGCCCAAACCGTTGGAGCCACCAGATGCACAAGCTTCCCCCCATACCCACGCGCCCGGAGCATTTTGGCGATACGCAGTGTCAGGTCTGGAGCGTCGACAGTGAGAACAAGGTCCGGCTGTTCTTTGAGGAGCCAACGGGTGATCTGCTCAATCCGGAAAAGCAGTCTGGGCAGATGAGGGAGGACTTCAAGAATCCCGTTGACGGAAAACTCACTCAGCGGGAACCGACTTCGAAGACCCAGGGTTTCCAAGCGCTCGCCACCAATTCCAATAAGCGCCGCTTCGGGATACTGGTCGCGCATGACCTTCACCACGACATGAGCCAGTAAATCGCCGGACGGCTCACCCTTCAAAATGGCGATTTTAATGGTCCAACTCCCACGATGCTCACGCCCGTCGCCTCCGCCTTTGCAGTGGCTTCTTCGCGATCCATAGCCAGGGTCTTACCCGCCTCGAACACCAGAGTATTGACCCCATGCCGCGCAGCAAGTTCCACAGTCTGAGACCCCCAAGTGGGCATATCAACGCGCAAGTCCTGCTGGGGTTTGGCTGCTTTATACAAAACCCGCTGCTGCGCTTCGACGCGGCCTGCTCGCGCGATCAAGTCGTCGGTTCCCGCTGCTGTTTCTTCGAGCCAATGCGTGCCATCGCATTGGATGACCGCCTGACCCAGATCGCGAAGCCCTAAGGCCCGGGCCTTTTCAAGCCCCGGTCTGGGGTCTGCCTCATAGGTTCCTGACAGAAGACCTACCGGTGTTTTTAAGGATGGCAGGAGATCGGCCGCTCCCAAAATCTGGAAACCTTCACGCTCCAAAAACGCAACCAGAGCGTCGAGCAGTTGGCCATCACCTGCGCCCTTTCCAGCCCGTTCCGCGACCCAAGCCCCGCCTGCATCCAGACTATGAAAGCGCGCCCGGTCGATGGCTCCGGCCAGTACCAGCGCTTCGCAGCCCTCTGACTTCAGGGTCTCAATAACCGCCATGAGTGCGCCCAGCGGCTCCGGCCAACTTTCCAGATCCAAAACGTGATGAAAATCATGGGACTCCCGCAGGATTTCCGGCAAGCGCCCCGACCCGGCGAGAAGACCCACCCGCATGAAACTATTCCAGCGGCCCGGTAAAGCCGCGGCCTCGTGTCGCTTGCGTAATAAAGCGTAGAACGTCTTCTGCTGGCCCATGATCTGGCAGCAGCTGCGAGACTTCGTCCAGCCGACGTTCGACCGTCCCGGGCTCAGCAAAAAGAGCATCCAGCGCATCACGGAGTTGGTTGATGGCTTCACGATCAAAGTCATGCCGCTTCAAACCCACCAAATTCAAACCCGCAAGGTGAGCACGTGGTCCGGCCACGGTTGTGTAGGGCAAGACATCTTGCACCACCATTGAATGCGCACCGACCATTGCATGCCGACCGATGCGGCAGAACTGGTGCACCCCCGAAAGTCCGCCAATGATGGCGTGATCTTCGACGATGACGTGTCCTGCCAGACTGACGTGGTTGACCAGAATAGCGTCATTGCCGATCTGACAGTCGTGGGCCACGTGGCATCCCACCATGAACAAACCGCGATCCCCCACCCGCGTCACGCTGCCGCCACCGGCAGTACCGGGCTGCATGGTGACGTACTCGCGGATGATGTTGTTTTTGCCAATGACGAGCATGCTGCGTTCGCCAGCGTATTTCTTGTCCTGCGGTGCCGTACCCAGACTGGCAAAAGGATAGACCTCGCATCCCTCGCCCAGACTGGTTTCCCCTTGGATCACCACGTGCGAATGCAGACTGCATCCATCGCTCAGAACTGCACCTGGCCCCACATGGCAAAAGGGCCCGACGGTCACGTCGTGCCCCAGCTGTGCGCCGTCTTCGATAACGGCTGAGGGATGAATACCTTGCCCGGGCGCGATCACTCTGTACCGTCGTCCTCAATACCCATGGCAACGAATTCCGCTTCAGAAATCCGATCACCATTCACGTAGCATTCGCCGCGGAAGGTGTAGATCAGGCCACGGTTCTTAACCACATGGACGTGCATTTCCAGCATACAGCCCGGCGTAACCGGCTTGCGGAACTTGGTCTTGTCCATTGACATGTAATAGACGCCTTTCAGCCGCCGATCATCGCCATCATCCAGCGAGCCCAGAATCATAAGACCAGCGGTTTGCGCCATTGCTTCGATCTGAAGAACCCCCGGCATTACCGGCATTTTTGGGAAATGGCCCTGAAAGTACTCTTCGTTATAAGTGATGCCTTTGTAGCCTATCGCAGAACGTCTAGACGCACGGCTCCACTCCACCCGATCAACCAGAAGAAACGGGTAGCGATGAGGCAGAAGGGCCATGATGTCCTGTATATCGAGTGTTGGCCGTTCATCCGCTGGCAACAGCGGTTCATCGAGAATATTCGCCATAGAACTTGTCTCTTTCCTAATCTTGGACGTCTTTAGCACCCTTGCGCACGGTGCGACGAAGCGTCGCCTCTTCCCGAAGATACAACCGGTAATCCCGGGCGGGAACCCCCCGCAAAATGCTGCCTGCTGGGCACGACTTGGTGACTGTGGAACTGGCCTGAATCTGACTGCGTGCGCCAATGGTGACATGCCCCAATACCCCGCAGCAGCCCCCGATCAGCACACCGTCTTCCAAGGTCGCAGATCCCGCGATTGACGAACCCGCAACCACCACACAGCCCAGACCCAGCCGGACGTTGTGAGCAATCTGACACTGATTGTCGATGACAGTTCCATTGCCCACCACCGTATCCGGTCCGGCACCACGATCGACCGTTGTGTTGGCACCGATTTCCACATCATCACCCATAAGAACGCGACCCAGCTGGGGGATCCGCTGATGCTGGAGGGCTTGCGGGTCCAAGGCCCAACCAAACCCGCCTTGTCCGATCCGTGCCCCGGGCTTGAGAAACGCACGATCCCCAATCAAGGCGTGCGAAACAGTACAATGGCCTTCGAAAACGCAATGCGTGCCCACGACAACGCCATCGCCAATAACGCAATGTGCGCCAATAACGCTGCCTGCGCCGATGCTGACATTGGCACCAATGCTCACAAAAGTGCCCACGCGAACACCAAGGCCCAGTCGAGCCGAGGGGTCGACATGGGCCGTGGGGTGAATTTCTGTCGTCTCGGATACCTGTCGAACCGGATGAAACAAGGCTGCGATCTGGCCAAAGGCGCGGTAGGGATGAGCGACAACCAGCGCGGTGCATCCCGCCGGTACGTGATGGGCTTCGAATTCGCTGATTAGAACGGCACCGGCCTTGGTTTGGCCCAGTTCGGTTCGATACTTTCGGTTATGGAAGAAACTCACCTCCGTTGGGCCAGCCTCGCTCAGCGGCGCAACATCCGCAAATGTTTGGTCTGCGGAATCACCGGAATCCAAGTCCTGCTCTGCTAACCCCAACTCAAACAACAAACGGCCGAGCGTGAAAGGCCCGGTCGTTTGGAAAAATCTAGGATCGGTCACCGTCAAAGACAGAACACCCGGTTAGTTGGTCGCGTCGACCGTCTCAGCCGCAATTTCCTCCGGTGTCGGCTCGGAGACGGTGAGGTTCAGTTCGGGAATATCACTGTTCAAGCGGCGCAGTGCCTCAACCGACAGATCAAACCCTTCGGCAGAGATCACAACCGCGCTGAAGTTCAGCACCATGTTAGCACCGGTTTCCGAAGCCAGATCGATAACAATTTCTTCGAGGATGCGGCGCAATTCGGTCTCAGCCAGACGGCGAGTTTGAATCAGCTTTCGCTGGCGCGCGTTTGCTTCCTTGCGGAGTGCCTGCAGATCACGCTGCGTTCTCACCTGGACTTGGCGGAATTCGGCCTGCTCGATTTCGCCGGCATTGAGCTTTTCCTGTGCTGCGCGGAGTGTCGCGGCCAGCTGCTGGTTCACTTCCGTCAGCTCACCTTCCCATCGCGTTTGCAGTTCCAGAAGCTGAGCTTCCAGTGTCCGAACCGCGTTGGACTCACGCACCACAAGGTCCATGTCCACAACTGCCAGAACCGGCGTCATCTGAGCCTGTGCCGCAGGGCTGAAACTCAACGACAGAGATGTCAGGCAAGCAACGGCGAGAAAACGAACATTAGCGACCAGGCGCAGCATTTGAGTTCCAATCAATCAGAGCTTACTGGAGGCGCGGGCAAGCATGCCCACGCCCAATTTGGCTCTTAATAGATCAGAATGATGTCGAGATCGAGAACCTGAAACGCTGTTCCACATCAAAACTCTCCTTACGGAATGGAATACCATAGTCCA
>JBMTIF010000027.1:0-10951 GCA_049437045.1 Alphaproteobacteria bacterium
GGTTTTGCTCGGGATAGGTGTCAGCTGTATTGAACTTTCGTATGCGCTCGTGAACCATGGCGGTGCCTTTTCCTTGTTCAGCCGATCTCGCGCTGTTTGATGTCTTCGTGATAGGCGCGATAGGCTCTTTGAATACCAATTTGGTCGGCCAGATACTTGGCGTCGTGCCAGACCCCCCAGATGAAGGCGGAGCCTCGTCGTGACTGCCAAGGCAGACCGAGGAAATATAATCCCACTTCAGAAGTGACACCACGCTGATGCACGGGGCGTCCTTGCTCGTCAAAAACGTCGGCATCAATCCAGCCATAGTCGACGCCAAAGCCCGTGGCCCAGATGATGGTCCTAATGCCCGCTGCAGCCAAATCCAGCTCGCGCAGGGGCGCGCGCATGCAGGCTGGCTCGTCAATCAACTCATGCGCGTCCGGCTCGAGCGGTAAATCGAGACCGTGGCGCTCAGCATATTCGTCGGCTTCGCGCAGGACAGAGAGGTAGTTGGCGTCCCCGCGTGTGACGTTGTCGACGACATCACCGGAAAACAGCAGGCGACCTTGCTCATACCCGTCAGCCCGCCCAGTCAGCACAATTCCCCGTTCGGCAAAACGGCGAAAGTCGATGGTCTTTCCACCATAGGCACCACTGACCGAGATCGTCACATGCTCCGTTCCCGGCTCTTTGGCCGCAGCGTCCCATTTCCCCAGAACGCCAAGCCACCAGCAATAGTCGCGGCCTCGGTACGCGCGCGGAGGCCGGTCGTGCGGACCAACAGAGAGATAAACCTGTCGCCCGGCACGATGCAATTCGTCGGCAATCTGCGCACCGGACGAACCGGCACCAACGACCATGACGGCTCCTGTGGGTAAGGCTTCCGGATTACGGTAGCCGGTGGAATGAATCTGAGTAATGCCACTGGTTTCAGGGACCAGATCGGGGATCAAAGGCCGCTGAAACGGACCTGTGGCGGCAACTACGTTCTCGGTCAGGATCTGCCCGTGGGATGTGGTTACCAGAAAGCCCATCTCGCCCGAGCGACGGCTGATCTTCTGAACTTCAACGCCGCAGTGCACAGGTGCGGAAATTTCCGCTGCAAAATCCTCAAAGTATTGAACGACCTCGTGCTTGGTCGGAAAGTCGTCTGGGCCGCAGGTGTCAAATTCCTTGCTGGGGAAACGGTCGTGCCAGGCCGGTCCATTGGCGACCAGCGAGTCCCACCTCTCGCTCCGCCAGCGCTCGGCGATCCGATGACGCTCCAGCACCACGTGATCCACGTCACTGGCGGTCAGATGTTCACTCATGGCCAAGCCAGCCTGACCACCGCCTACAACAACCGTATTCACACTTTTTGGTAACATAGGAGCAAGTTCCCTGTGCCGCTCAAACCTCTTGCTGCGTCGAAGAGTCTGCACTGTGGAAGGTGCCAAAATCCGTCATTAGATAAAGCAAATGATGGCGTATCGCTGATTTGGTTTACCCTAATCAGGGCCAGACCCAAGCCACGCGACTGCAGTGGACGGTTATGACTCAGCGATCAAAGACCAACCATTTCATGACGGAAAAATTGAGGGAGATGGTTATCGCTGAAGACGCAACCTGCGAAGGCCAGATTGGGAGATCAAGAAGGCCCGTGAATAGAAACATGCAGCTTGAATTGATGACAAAACCAAAGGCGACGGCACCGTAAAATCGAGCAATGGTTGCGGCGTGCCTGTGCTGGCTTCTGAACGAGAAAAAGTAGTTGAGCGCGTAGTTGATGACCGAACCAAAGAGGTATCCAAGCGCCGAGGCTAGAGTGGGGTAGAGGTCGAAATTTGAGAGCAAAGCACCAAAGACCAGGTACTGACCAGCGATCGAGACCAAAGCGACGAGAACGTATTTGAAAAATTGGAAACCGGTGTTTTCCGCCACGGGTCGTCTCGCCTTTATTCACTGCTGCTGTTCATCTCCACTGTTACGGTAAACCAATCATGGCAACCAATAAATCTGCTTTATAGGCTTTGGCTGCCCATGATTATTGGCCAGACGCAAGTCGATACAGTCATCCCGGTACTCTCCGAAGTCGTGCCTGAATTTCAGGCGAAGGTAGAGGGCCAAGCGCTCTAGGTCTGGTTTAGTGGGACAACAGGCCCTAGAGGAAACGCTGAAGTTCTGCCTGACTGCGGAGCAAGGACGCCTCGACGTGCTTTATGAATTCTTCCTCAAGTGGCGACGGGCTTTTGTGCTGGTGATACAGCAGGCCAAAAGGGATTTGCGGCAGGTTTCCCTCGAACCTGAGCACGCGCACCGTGCCGTTGCTGATCAGTGGCAGAATGGCCAAAGGCGGCAGAACGGATAGCCAGTCGGTCGATTTGATGAGTTCCAGCAACGCGCTTGCCGAGTTGCAGTTCAAGGCGTCTTTCATGCTGGTGACACCAAAACCAGTCAGCGATGCCTCCATTGTGCGAAACAGAACGCTCTGACGCGAATGCGTGATCCACCGAGCCTCCTGCAGATCCTTCCGATCTACCGACGCTGCGGCCAACAGTGGATGGCCCTGTCGACAAATAACCGCATGCTCAAGTGAGACAATCGTCCGCCGGGAAATGAGTGGTGTTTCATCATCCAGCTGTATCGGACCGAAGGCCATATCAATGGCGCGGGTTTTTACCATGTCGTAGAGCTCGCGCTGATAGCCGGTTTGGATGTCAAAATTCGACTTGGGTCGCAGCTTCCAGAACGAGGTGATCATTTCGGAAAGGGCAAACTCGCAAAAGAAGGACGGTGCGGCCACCCGGATCAGTCCGGCATCTGCATTCTGCACCTCTTGTGTGACCTGCTCCGCGCTGTGCAGCAGTGCTTCGATAGAACTCCCAAGGTTGGCCAGCTCTTGCCCAAGCTGAGTCGGCGTGACGGGCCGTCTTCGGCGTTCCAGCAAAGGTAAACCCGCCCGCAGCTCAAGATTCTTCACCATACTGCTTAAAGCAGGCTGCGTGGTACCAAGCCTCTCGGCTGCGAGAGAGAAACTCTCCGCCTCGATGATCCTGGCAAATTGAACCAGATGTCGTGGATCGTAATTCATACGAAAAACTTATCCAAATATTCATATTCATTATTGGATTATATGATGACGTCTAGATAGCCTTTCTTCAACGGAGATTTTGGGATCGCGTGGGAGAGAGACGACTATGAGGGGAAGTTTGAGGCGTAGCGGCAAAGCGATATTTACGCTGATCCGCTTGCTCGCTTGTTTGAGCCTTCTCATCATGATGGTTCTGACGTTTATTGATGTCATCGGTCGCTATATCTTCAACGAGCCAGTTTTTGGCGCTGCGGAGATGATCCAGTTTTTGCTGGCCGGCAGCGTTTTTGCAGGGCTGGTTCTGGTTTCCCAAAAAGACGGTCATGTAGCTGTTGAGCTCATTTCTCCCTTGATCGAGCGGCGGATCCCAAGAATCCACCGGGTCATCGTCAGTCTCACTTCCGCTCTTGGTTTGGGCCTGATTTGCTTCGAAATGATGCGGTTAGCTCTGCACGCCTTTGAGCTGAGCCGAGTCTCTATTGTGCTGGAATGGCACTATGGCTGGGTTCTGGTCCCGGCTGTGATTTTCACCTTTGTTGCTACCGTGGTTCAGGTTTTTGCTTCAAAGGACAGCCCGCCGTGACTGAAGCCCTGATTGCCTTTGCTGTTGTTATTGCCCTGAGCTTTTTTGGCATTCGGATCGCCTTTGCCGCCCTACTTGTCGGCTTTGGCGGTGTGGCACTGGAACGTGGCATTAATGCCGGGTTCACCATGCTGGGTCAGCAGGTTTTGGAAGACGCCATGAACTATAACTTAAGCGTCATCCCCCTTTTTGTACTTATGGGAACTTTCATCTACCGCTCAGGCATCTCGACTGATTTGTTCAAGGCTGCACATCAGGGGCTTGCCCGAATAAATGGTGGCTTGGCACATTCAACCGTGCTGGCCTGTGCAGGATTTTCTGCGGTATGCGGGTCGTCGCTAGCGACGGCAGCAACCATGTCCCGGGTCTGCATCCCGTCGATGCGGAGGTATCGTTACGGCGATGCCTTGGCCAGCGGAGCAGTTGCTGCAGGTGGTACCCTTGGGATCATGATCCCGCCCTCGGTGCCGCTGGTGATCTATGGACTGATCGCGCAACAAGATATTGCGATCTTGTTTCTTGCGGGGGTTATTCCTGGTGCGCTTCTGGTTCTGTCGTTTCTGATCGTGATTGCTATCTGGGTCGGGCTTTTTCCCAAAGCAGCCCCTCATGACGACGATACAGATGCGGGTGAACTGACTAGTGGCGGCGTGCGGTCTGTCCTTGCGGTTTTGCCTGTGCTTTTGCTGTTTATTTTGGTTCTGGGTGGAATTTACGGTCGGGTCTTTACTCCTACCGAAGGCGCAGGGATTGGGGCGGTCGGTGCGGCACTGATCGCGCTTAGTCGCGGCCATCTGTTGAACTTTCGCGAGATAATTGACGCACTTTCGGAAACGATTGTCACCACAGCGAGCCTGTTCATGGTGCTGTTTGGGGCGCTGGTCTTCCTGCAATACATAACGCTGACGGGTATGCCGTATGACCTGCTGTATTGGGTCGAGGACATGGCGTTTTCGCCTTTCATGTTGGTACTGATGGTCGTGGTGTTGGCCCTGTTCATGGGGACTGTATTCGAGGCAATCGGCATTCTGTTGCTTCTCGTTCCGGTTTTTCTGCCTGCGTTGGAAGCGGCGGGCGTGAACCTGATCTGGTTCGGTATTCTGGTCGTTCTGGTTATCGAGATGGGGTTAATCACCCCCCCCATTGGCATGAACGTTTTCGTAGTCAAATCCATCAACAAGGATATCGATATCGGGAGGATCTTTCAGGGTGTGCTGCCCTTTATCCTCGCCATGTTTGTCGTGCTCGTCCTGTTGCTGGCCTTCCCCAACATTGTTCTGTTCCTGACGGAGTAGGATCTTGTGAAGCACGTTAAATTAGAAAACTAGGAGGAGAGTTCTGTGTTTAGAGTGCTGTTTTCGGTCATCGTTCTGATGATGACAATCACGGCAACCGCCAAGGCGGAAACCCGTATCCTATTAAACTGTTTTCCACCATCCAAGCACGCGATCTGCAAAATCCTTGGTGCTTGGGGCGATAACGTGGAGGCCGTTACGGAGGGCCGTGTCCGGGTGACAATTCCAGCTAAAAGCATGGCCCCACCCCCGGAGCAGATGAATTCCGTCCGCGGTGGTTTGTTCGATGCGACGCTGATGTTCAATGGTTTTATCGCCAATGAAGTCGCTGGCCCCATGGTGGCTATGAATCCCTTTACAGGTAGCGACAGTTCGCAAGCGAATTCCATCGCATTATGGCGCACTTACGACGAATTCTTTGGTAGCATGGACGAGTACAAGGACGTTACGCTTCTGGGTCTGGCGGTAAACCCAGGTGCAAACTTTTACTCCATGACAGATGAGCCCATAGACAGCCTAGAAGCCGCAACCAGTCGAAAGATGTGGGCCCTGCCCGGTGCGACCGCCAATATCCTTAAGGCCAACGGTGGTGCCGTTGTCTCTGGCCCTGCTGCGCAAATGACAGAGATCATCCAGCGCCGCGTGGTTGATGGTTTCGTAGGCGTGCCGGCTAACACGGCAAAAGCCTTTGGCGTGGTTGACTATGCAAAGTCAGTCACTCGGACAGAGCGTTCGATCTTCACCGCCGTCTTCAGCTTTTTTATCAGTGATGAAAAGTGGGCCGAAATCAGTGCAGAAGATCAAGCAGCGATCATGGCTATTTCCGGTGAGGCTTTCGCGGTTCTGGCCGGAGAAATCTTTGATGCTGAAAACTCGGTGGCGTTAGCCGAGCAGGATGCAGGACTGATCGAAGTCATTCAGGCATCCGATCTATTCTATGCTGCTTTGCAGGATGCCGGAAAGCCCGTCGCTGCCAAATGGGTTGGACGTGTAACTGATATGGGAGTTGACGGCTCCGCCATGTTGGACCGCTATCAGGAATTGGTGTCAGAGGTACGCGAGAGCCTTTGATACGATTTCCTGACGCCGGGGCGAAACTCGTCCATCCTTCGTCCCGGCGACTTAACCCTGTCAGACCTTTAAGGCCAACCGTCACGTGAAGCCCAAAAATATCCTGTTCATCATGTACGACCAGCTTCGGTACGATTACCTGAGCTACGCTGGGCATAAGACCCTTTCTACACCCAACTTCGACCGCGTGGCTGCGCGCGGCGTGAACTTCACCAACGCCTACGTCCAGTCGCCTGTCTGTGGTGCCAGTCGAATGAGCACCTATACGGGCCGCTACGTTTCCAGCCACGGTGCCTCTTGGAACAAATATCCCATCCGCGTGGGTGAAGTGACGTTGGGCGATCATCTGCGTGAAGCCGGCATGGACTGTTGGCTGCTGGGCAAAACCCATATGGAAGCCGACGCCGAGGGGATGGCGCGACTGGGCATTGATCCGGGCAGCATCATTGGTGTTCGGCAGTCGGAATGTGGCTTTGACCCGTGGGTGCGCGACGACGGACTTCACGGCATGGCCTATGAAGGCGAGTACGGCGAGAATGATGGAGCTTACAACACCTACCTGAAAAACAAGGGCTACGACACGGAAAACCCGTGGGCGATCTACGCCAATGGATCCATCGAAGACGGTCAACTGGCTTCGGGTTGGTTCATCGAAAATGCCGACAAGCCCGCGAACATTGCCGAGCAAGATAGCGAAACCCCGTGGCTCACGCGGGAAGCCATCCGTTTTGTTGATGAAGTGGAAGGTCCGTGGTGCGCGCACCTGTCCTACATCAAGCCGCACTGGCCCTATATCGTGCCGGCGCCCTATCACAACATGTACACTGAAGCCGACATTCAGCCGTTGATCCGTGAAGCACGGGAGCGGGAGGACGCGCACCCCGTTTACCGAGCGTTTTTTTCCAATCCCATAGCCGAAACTTTCCGAGACGACAGCGCGCGAAACAAGGCGATCATCGCTTATATGGGACTCATCAAGCAGTGCGACGACCAGCTTGGCGTGCTGCTGGATCACCTCGAAGCGACGGGTAAGGCAGAGGACACCATCTTGGTGCTCACCTCAGATCATGGCGACTACCTGGGTGATCACTGGTTGGGAGAGAAGGATCTCTTCCACGAGCCGTCGGTGAAAGTGCCGCTCTTGTTCAGCCATCCCGATCCGGCATACGACCATACCCGAGGGACTGAATGCGATGCCTTGGTCGAGCAGATTGATCTTGCGCCAACGTTCATTGAGCTGGCGGGTGGAACGGTCAAAACGAACCTGATCGAAGGACGGTCACTGCTGCCGCTGCTGCGGGGGGAAAGGCCAGAGGACTGGCGGGATTACGTCATCAGCGAGTACGATTTCTCCATCTTTCCCATGTGCGAGGCGCTGGGCTTGGAAAGTCACGAGGCGCGGCTGTTCATGGTCTATGACGGTCGGTTCAAGATGATGCATTCGGCAGGTGGTCATCGTCCTATGCTGTTCGACCTGCACAGCGACCCTGACGAATTCGACGATCTGGGTGCTGATCCGGCGCAGGCTCCCGTTTTGGATAAGCTCTATGGGCATCTACACGAATGGGCTTTACGCATGTCTCAGCGGGTGACCATGTCCGAAGAAAAATTGGCGATCAAACGCGGTTCGCCGCAGCGCGAGGGTATTCTGGTTGGGGTTCACCATGCGGAGGACTTGGCCGAGAAATTCACCTATCGCTACCTTGGCCCCGCGCGGCAAGTTCACTTAGAGAACGAAAAGGACCGCGAGCGCTATGCTGGCGGCAAACCGAGGGACCGGCTTCATGAACCGCTCTGACCCCATGCAACAGACCCTGTACAAGCGCATCATGAAAACGGGCCTGACGGGGCACAATTCGGCCAAGGCAGAGCAAGGCTATGTCCTGTTTTCGCCCATGAACGACCTCAACCAGACCCTGTTGATCAACATGGCGGGAGAGACGGTCCATGTGTGGCAGCACGATACCAATGTTGGGATCTATGGCAGGCTGACAGAGCAGGGAAATCTGTATCTGGGCGCAAAGATCATGACCAACATGGATTTGTTCCAGATTTGGCCTGCTTTCAAAGGCGGAGAAATCCGCGAAATCAGTCCGTCAGGTGAGGTGCTCTGGCGGCATGTCGATCCGGGTCATCATCATGATCAGCGACCCATGCCCCACGGCGGATGCCTTTACATGTCACTTGAAGAAGTGCCCGAAGATATGGTGCCGCAGGTGCAGGGCGGGCATCCGCCCCCCGACGGCAAGACAAAGATGTACGCCGACGTTCTTGTTGAAGTGAACGCGCAAGGGGAGCGCATTTGGGAGTGGCGTGCGATTGAACACCTCTCCCTCGCCGATGATGACATCGAATTGAGCGAGCCACGCTGGGAGTGGTCGCATGGGAATACCATTGCACCAATCGATGATGAGCGGGTGCTGGTGTCCTTCCGTGCAATCCACACCATCGGGATCATTGAAAAGGCAACCGGCAAATGGCTCTGGAAGTATCGGGACCCCAGAATGGGTGGGCAGCATGATCCGCAATGGCTGCCCAATGGCAACGTGCTAGTCTACGACAACGGTACACAGCGCCGACACATGGGCGTCTTCCCACACTCACGTGTGTTCGAGATCAATCCGGCGACCAATGAAATCGTCTGGCAATATACCGATGCTTTTCCCTTTGCCTTTTACAGTCCGCAGATCTCCGGCGCGCAGCGTCTCCCTGGGGGCAATACGTTAATTTGTGAGGGGCTTCGCGGACGCCTGTTTCAGGTCACCCCTGAGGGTGAGGTCGTCTGGGAATACGTGAACCCGCACTTTGACAAAAATATCTTTGGCTTTGATTCCAACATGGTCTTCCGGGCGCTGTTTTATACGCCTGACGAAGTCCCCTTTGTGTAAGCGGAGTTTGCAGTGACCACGCCTTTCTTTTCCACCCGCAATCGTCCGTTTCATCTTGGACCTTTTCCTGCTGAGCGGTTGAAGCGTAAAGGCGGGCCTGTTCCCCTGAGCCATATACCAGCACCGCAGCCGGTCGAGTTTACTGCCGAGCAGACAGCGGACTCACCGCTGGTTGGGGCGATTGCAGAGTATCAGGCCATGCTGGATGCCATTCGGGACGGCCTGATCAATCGGCACGTTGCGACCTGTCCTTCAGATCTCGATGAACGGGCGCGGCACATTCGTTCCTTTGCTTACTTTCAAGATGCACCTATGGCCGGGATCTGTGCTTTTGATGCCTCCATGTTGCTGTCTGAACCGGTGCGGAATCCTGATATTGACCGCTTGGCGGAGGACTTGAAAACCAAGCAGACAAAGACTCTTGCGGCCGGCATCGATGTCATCATGGCGGACCTTAAGGAAAGCATGACCGCGCCTCCTCGGACCATTGACGCGCACACTCACGCGCTGGTTCTGCTTTACGATTACAAGCGCGATCCAGTGCCAGAGGAGCCGGGCTATGAATGGATTGCGGGCGCGCAGGCCCAGCGTGCAAGCTTGCTCGCGTCCGAGACCGCGGTGATCATCGCCGGGTACCTGCGTACCTTGGGTTTTGATGCCAAAGCCCATACAGGATCAACCACGGACATCAACTTGGGTCAGGCAGCCGTTGCTGCCGGGCTGGCGACGCTGGAAGATGGGCAGCTGACAAACCCCTTCGTGGGCACGCGCTTTGGCCTGGCAGCGGTCACGACATCCTTTGAAATGACACCGGATCAGCCCTTGGCGCCAGTTGAAGATCAGCCTGATTCGCTTTGGAACCGTTTGCAGTGGCAGGTCGGTTTGGGCTCACAGAAGAATGCCTTGACGCTGGATCCCTATGCGGATCGCAACTATGCCGATGGGGCTCATCCCTTTGAGTCCCTGCGCCGCGTCGATAAGCCGACCACGCTGATCGACGAGCAACGTATTCCACGGGTGCCAAAGCGTGCGGATATGTTCGCGCGATCCCAGTTCGGGGACATGGGCAAGGCCAACCAGCAGGCCGCAACGGGCGGCTATTTTGCACAAAAAGCACCGATCAGTCGTGCAATCCGCCGTCCGCTGGGTGCCTTTGTGCTGTTGCAGGACGGTCCAAAAGCCGAAGCTGTCCACCCCATCGCATCTCAAGCCGAAAGGAATGCCGCGGGGATCAAGGCCGTGAGCTATTTCCTCGGCGTTGACGCCATTGGCCTGAGTCGATGCCCGGATTGGGTCTGGTACAGCCACGACGCAGCTGGGCAACCTATAAATCCTACGCACCCGCACGCGATCAGCATGATTATCGATCAGGGCTTTGAGTCCACCGAAGGGTCATCCGGTGATGACTGGATTTCGGTCACTCAGTCCATGCGCGCGTACTTGCGGTTTTCACTGTTGGGCGGTGTGGTTGGAAAGCTGATCCGTGACATGGGCTATAGCGCGCGCGTTCACACCAATCTCGATGGCGAGGTGCTTCAGCCGCCCCTGCTGTTGCTCTCTGGACTGGGCGAGGTCAGCCGAATTGGCGAGGTGATCGTAAATCCTTTCCTCGGTCCACGCCTGAAGTCCGGTGTCATCACCACTGACATGCCTTTAACCCACGACAAACCCATTGATTTTGGCATGCAGAACTTCTGCGAAAGCTGCAACAAATGTGCGCGCGAATGCCCAAGCGGGGCCATTACCGCTGGCCCTAAACTGATGTTCAATGGCTATGAAATCTGGAAGTCCGACAGCCAGAAATGCACCACCTACCGCCTGACGCAGAAGGGCGGGTCCATGTGTGGGCGCTGCATGAAAACCTGCCCCTGGAACGTTGAAGGCCTGCAACACCAGCGGCCCTTGCGCTGGATCGCCACCAACGTGCCCGCTATGGCGGGGGTTCTGGCCAAGGCCGATGACCTCTTTGCCAATGGTTCGATCAATCCGAAAAAGCGCTGGTGGTGGGACATGAAGGTCACGCCAGAAGGCCGCTTCGAGATGATCAATCCCGAGCAGGAGC
>JBMTIF010000028.1:0-10901 GCA_049437045.1 Alphaproteobacteria bacterium
TCATGCAGGCGAAGCGGACACGGGATCGCTGGATTACGGCTTTTGTCGGATTGCTAATACTGGGCGGCCTTGCCGGTGTGATCTGGTTCTTTGCTGGCCGCGAGAATCTAGAAGAAAACTACAGCATCATCGGGCAGGGTGAGCCTGTGATTGTTCAGGTGCATCAGCTGAACTGTGCCGACTGTGACATCCTCCGCGCCAACACGAAACGAGCGCTCAAGCAGATCAACGACGATCGATTGCATTACCGAATTGCCTACCTTCACAAAAACGAAGGCATCGCCTTTGCGAGCAAACACGGTGCTGCGCGAGAGACAACGCTGATTTTGTTCGACAAGTTTGGGCGCAAGCAAAGCGTCTACATCGGTGTTCAGGATGTTGAGGCCTTAGTCGACCTGTTTACCGATCTGCTTTAACGAGACAAACGCGGCGTTATTCGAACGCGATAACGCCGCCAAGCGCCCGTCTTTCGAGCGCTTCGCCCACCCACGCACAAACTTGCTCTAGTGCTGTCTTATCTGTCTCACTGAAGGCAGCAGGCAGGGTGCTGTCTACGTCCAATACTGCCGCGAGTTGCCCCTTGACGAAAACGGGAACAACAATCTCCGACCTCGAAGCGCTGTCGCACGCGATGTGGTTCGGTTCAGCGTGCACGTCATCGACAATACGGGTCGTTCCGGTTTGGGCGACGGTCCCACAGACGCCTTTGCCAAAAGCAATATGGCTGCATCCAAGCGTACCTTGAGACGGTCCGACTTCGAGTATTTCCGGGCCTACTCTTCGGTAAAAACCAGTCCAGAAATAACTTGGAAAAGCGTTGTGCACCACACCAACCGAAAGATCCATGAGCGCCAGCGTTGAGAGGTTCTGGTCCTCACACAAGGACTGAATGAAAGGCATGATGGAGGCATAGACCTCCTCTTTCTCCGTATCACTCAGCGGTTGCGCTTGAGTCTGGGCCATGTCAGTGCCGAACAAGGCGTTAATCGGTTCTGCCATCAGGCTGCTCTGGAGGCTGTGTTTTCACCCAAAGCCGCCATCAGTTCTGGCAATTTGGCCTCGAACTCCGCCAGATTGCGTGCCTTCACCGGACCAAAACCGCGAACGTGTTCCGTAGCCTCGATGATCGCTTCAGCCGCCGAGGCGTTCTCCTCAGAGACCCGTGCAGAAATATCGGATAGCAGACCTTCTACCTTGGAAATGAAAGCACGCTCAGAACGGCGCTCCTCGGTTCTGCCAAGAAGATCGAATGGACCGCCTCTCAGCCCACGCAAGGACTTGAGCACAGACAGCAACGGCATGACCCATTTCCCCGCAAAGGCAATCTTTTCCGGTTCACCGGTATTGGGATCAGTTTTGGCCAACAGAGGCGGTGACAAGTGGAACGTGAGTTCGTACTCATCCCCAAATTTGGCTTTCATTTCAGCCTCGTAGGTGCCGTCTGTATAAAGTCGCGCGACCTCATACTCATCTTTGTAGGCCATGGCACGATGCAGAGCGGACTCAGCCGCAGCAACCAATCGTCCTGATAGCTGAGCCTGAACCTTGCCTGACAAGCTGCGCTCGAACGCCTCGATGGTCTGCGTGAAGCGCGCGGCGTAAGAGGCGTTCTGATAGTCCGTGAGCATGGAAACACGCTCCGCACGACTGGGCGGGGAAACACCCTCATCCTCATCCAAAGCGCCCAGTTCATCCCCTAAAGCGGCTTGAGTCACCATGCCCGGGTCGATGGCCATCCAGCGGCCCCAGGCCAAAGCCTGTTTATTGAAAGGAACCGCAACGCCATTGAGCTCAATTGCCCGCTCGACAGCCTCCACCGTCAACGGAATGTGCCCAAGCTGAAGTGCGACCCCCACGAGGAACAGGTTGGAAGCAATGCTATCGCCCAGAAGCTTGGTCGCGATGGTGGTAGCATTGACCAATGTCATGTCTTCGCTTCGGATTGAACCGGCGATGCGCTTGGTCAGTGGCGCGGACTGCATGGGCATATCAGGCTGCCGAGTGAACAGGGCGATTGGAACCACGTGATCGTTCACTACGGCTTTGGTCCGACCTTCGAGGTAGGTCGCCATGATTTGTGGTGCGGTGCTGACCACCAGATCGCAGCCTAGCAGCAAGTCGAGACTTGCCGGCGAGACTTTGGGCGCACCGGAATCACCGCCTTTAGGCAGCAGGCGAACGTGGCTTGAAACCGCACCATTTTTCTGGCTCAAGCCTGTCTGATCCAAAAGCGCCGAGCCCAGCCCATCCAGGTGCGCGGCCATTCCAAGGAGCGCGGATACCGTGGTAACGCCCGTTCCGCCGATGCCCGTCACCAACATGTTGTACTCGCCATCCCAGCTTGCAGCGCTCGGTGCGGGAAGGGGGTCGCTTGGCAGTTGCGGCTTTGGGCCGGTTTCCGGCGGACGGATTGCCGCCTGATTGGCTTTCTCGCCCGATACAGTCACGAAAGACGGACAGAAACCCTTGAGACAGGAATAGTCCTTGTTGCAAACGCTTTGATCGATCTCACGCTTTCGGCCCAACGGCGTTTCAACCGGTTTGATGGCAACGCAGTTGGACTTCACGCCACAGTCACCGCAACCTTCACAGACTGCCGTGTTGATGAACAGGCGCTTGGCTGGATCTTCCATCTTGCCCCGCTTGCGGCGGCGACGCTTTTCGGCAGCGCACACCTGATCGTAGAGCAGGATCGTCACGCCCTCGATCTCCCGAAGTTCCTTCTGCACCGCCTCCATTTCTTCGCGCGGACGGATGCTAACGCCCTTCGCCCAAGGGGTGCCAGCGGCGTATTTATCCGGGTCATCGGCAACAACGATGATCTTACTAACGCCCTCACCAGTCATTTGTTGTGTAATCGCCCAAGGCGTCAAACCGCCTTCATGGGTCTGGCCGCCCGTGAGCGCTACAGCGTCGTTGAACAGGATCTTGTAAGTCATGTTCACACCCGACGCGACTGCCGCTCGAATGGCCAGCAAACCGGAGTGGTTATACGTACCGTCGCCCATATTCTGGAACATGTGAGGGGTATCCACAAAAGGACTCATGCCGATCCACGGCGTGCCTTCTGCACCCATGTGCGTATAGGCCGTTGTGCGCTCTGGATAGATATAAAGCGCCAGGGTGTGACAGCCGATTCCGGAACCGGCTTTGGACCCTTCAACCACCTTGGTTGAGGTGTTGTGCGGACAGCCAGCACAGTACCACGGCATACGCTGCGGCGCAGGCGCATTTCCACGATCAATCGACGGCGCAGGCATCAACCTGCCAACGCGGTCAGGATTATCAGGGAGGATACCAGATGCCACCAGCCGCTTATCAATGGCGCGCGCAACTTCCAGCACGCCAAACTCTCCATGCCCGGGCAGGAGCACTTGGCCATCGAGGTCACGCTTGCCGGTAATCATGGGTGGGCGATGCTCGGACTGTGCCTTGAGCACCAGCGCGGCAGCTTGATCTTCCACCAGCGGTCGCTTCTCCTCAACCACGAGGATTTCATCACAGCGCAGAGCGAAATCGGTGAAGGACTGAGGCTCCAGTGGCCAGACCTGAGCTACCTTGAACAGGCCAATACCCAGCTTTTCCAGTTCCGCCTCATCCATACCCAGCATGGCCAGCGCATCACGGGCCTCCAGATGGCCTTTGCCGACACCAACGATGCCCAAACGCATCCGACCAGTTCGTGCACCGTGGGTCTGATGATTGATCCGGTTGGCCCGCGTAAACGCCTGAAAGGCTGGCAGCTTGTGCGACCAAAGACGCTCTTCCTGCGCTTGCATGGAATCCGGGTGGCGGATGGATAGACCACCGGGTGGCAAGTCGAAGTCTGTGGGCGTCACAAACTGAAGATCATCACCCACGAGCGCCACCGCGCCGGAGCTTTCGACCGTGTCGGTCAAACACTTTAACCCTGCCCACGTACCGGCATAGCGACTGGCGGCGTAGCCAAACAGACCCAAAGGCAGAAAATCATGGATGCTCGCAGGGTTCAGCACGGGAATACCCATGCCAATCAACATCGGCTCGGACTGGTGCGCGGTCGTTGACGATTTGGAGGTATGATCATCCCCCAGCGCCATCAGCACCCCACCGTTGGGCGAAGTCCCAGCGAGATTTCCATGCTTGAAAGCATCGCCGGAACGGTCCACGCCGGGCCCTTTGCCATACCACATGGAGAAAACGCCGTCGTAAGGCGTAGGATCGAAAATACCGACCTGCTGCGTCCCCCATATCGAGGTCGCGGCGAGGTCTTCGTTCAACCCCTCCTGAAACTTGATTTCATACTCTTCAAGGTGCTCTTTTGCCCGCCATGCCGTCAGGTCCACATTCCCGAGCGGCGAGCCACGATAACCGGAAATGAAGCCACCAGTGCGCAGCCCCGCAGCCCGATCTCGCCGAGCCTGATCCATCGTTATTCGCAACAGCGCCTGCGTGCCGGTCATGAACGCAACGCCACCCGATTGGCTGAATTTGTCATCCAGCGTTACCGAATTGAGTCGCTCTCGATCACCGGCGTCTAATGGCGTTCCGTCTGGCATCAGTCTCTCCCTCGAAACCCCCAACTTAACCGCAGAAAAGCCGGGTTTTACGGGCTTAAGACTGCCCGAACTCAGAGGTCTAGTCTATAGGCTCGCGATGCCGCACCAACGCGAATTTCAGATTGTTCGTCGTTGCTGAGTTCGTCTAACCAATCGTTCCAAATTTCCACAATATCTGCGTAAGATTTGAAAAGCTTATCGACGGGAAAGTTGCTGCCCAACATGACCCGCGAGGGGCCAAAGGCGTCTACAATCGTCTGAAAAATCACCCGGCAGTTCTGAGCGCTCCACTCCGGATGGTACATCCCCAATCCTGATAATTTGATCGATGCATGCGGCAGTTTAGAGAGCTTCCATATGCCGTCTGCCCAATGGGACAATTCCGGCTCAGCAGCTGGAATCGCGCCGCGCTGCGCTGCGTCAAACAGGAAGTATGGACCACCGCAATGGTCGATAATGATTGGAACATCTTCATGCCGGGAAAACAGCGCGACAGCGTCATCAGCCTGATCCGGATAAAGCTGCAGATCAAAGGACGCATTGTACTTTGACAGCAGCGCGAAATTTGCCTGCCAACCGCTTTCCTGCATCAATTCCATTGGAACAAAGCTCATGGTCGGCGCGGCCTGCGTCCGGGCAACGATGTGCCGAACGCCCCGAAACCCCGGCAAGGCAGCATGTGCGGCAAGGGTTTCTTCGACATCATCGCGACGCAGATTAGCGAACCCGACCCAGGCGTTAGGAACCCCCAAGCCCGGCTCTTTTTGCGTCTGTTCCACAATCCAAGCGCTCTCGATCACAGGGTCGGGCAGGGCACCGTCGGCCTGTACATGCACAGAAGCAATAGCGCCTTGTGCCGCTGCTTCCACCCAGAACTCGTCCTTCACGTAATCCCTCTGGATTGGGGTTGGATCGCCAAAGGGTTTTGGTTCACCAATCTCACGCAGCCAACCGTACTTCAGGGTTTGCGGTTCCCATAGATGATGGTGAGCATCGACGAATTTCGGGTTGGTTTCAGACATCTCGATTTGAATCCTTCGGTTCAGCCTTGCAGACTCGGGAGTTGTCAGAAGTCAAAGGCCTTTGTAGTGATGAAAGTCAAGGCGAGACGGTGGTTTTACCATCGAAAGCTACGGATCCGCGAAAGGATGTACTGCATGGTGCGCATTTACGGGGATTGCCTGTCAGGCAATTGTTACAAACTCAAACTTGTAACCGAGCTTTTGGGTACCCCGCACGCTTGGAAGTTTGTCACTTGGACAGACGGCGGCACCCGCACTGCAGACTTTCTTTCCAATATAAATCCGGCGGGCAAAGTCCCCGTGCTTGAAACCTCCAAGGGTGAAATGATCCCGGAGAGTGGCGCGGCGCTTTATTATCTGGCGAGAGACAGTCACCTTTGGCCATCATCGGAATCCGATCGTGCCCAGGTGCTGCGCTGGATGTTCTTTGAACAGTACAGCCACGAACCTTATCTGGCCGTTTCTCATTCCATCAAGAAGGGCATCCACAAGCTCGAAGATGCAGAGGCCAAGCTCGCGGAATTGCATCCCGGCGGCGTTCGCGCGCTGGAGGCTATGGAACAGCACTTGGCCGACAACGACTGGTTCGTCGCTGGTGCGCCGACCATCGCAGACATCTCCCTCTATCCCTACACCCAAACAGCGCCACAAGCGGGGTTTGATCTGGACGCTTATCCCAGTGTCCAGAAGTGGATTGGCCGTATGGAGCGGTTGTTGGGCTTCTTGTCCAAAGAAGACGCGATTGCACAAACCACCCCGGCGTGACAGGGTCCAGACGCGCAACCAACGTGTTTGAACCGGATAGGACATACGATGACACCCCATATCGAAGCCGCCGCTGGCGATTACGCTGAAGACATTCTGCTGCCGGGCGATCCAGCACGAGCTGAATGGATCGCGGAGACCTTTCTTTCAGACGTAAAGGTTGTTAACCGCGTGCGCGGTGCCACGGGGCTGACTGGAACCTTTAATGGCCGGCGCGTGTCCGTACAGGCGACAGGCATGGGCATGCCGTCCGCGGCGATCTACATCAACGAATTGCTTATGGAATATGGCGTCAAGCGCCTGATCCGAGTTGGCACCTGTGGCGGGCTGAATGCGGACTACAAGGTGCGAGACATTGTATTGGCTCAGGCTGCATCGACCAATTCAAACCAGAATGCAGCGCTCTTCGGA
Organism: Alphaproteobacteria bacterium; assembly: GCA_049437045.1. Taxonomy (GTDB): domain Bacteria; phylum Pseudomonadota; class Alphaproteobacteria; order UBA7985; family UBA7985; genus UBA7985. The sequence continues at coordinate 6,737 of JBMTIF010000028.1, forward strand.
CAATACCAATACGCCTCGATTTCTGACTTCGGCCTGCTGCGGAAAGCAGCTGAGGAAGCTGAAAAGGCGGGTCTTCGTGCTGTTGTCGGCGGTATCGTCACGGATGACAACTTCTACGACCCTTTGGGCGGTGCACCGTATGAAGTATTGAAAAAACACGGGACCGTCGCAGTCGAAATGGAAACGGCAGCGCTCTACACCATTGCAGCGCGCTATGGCGCCAAGGCACTGACCATTGCGACAATCTCCGACTGTCTGATCACGCACGAGCAGCTGACGCCTGATGAGCGTCAGGAAAGCCTGGTCGAAATGGTGAATTTGGCCTTGAACACGCTCGGCTGAACAAGCCATTTGGCCGTAATTTCAAATCAAAAAGGGCTCCGAATGATCTTTCCGGAGCCCTTATTTTGTTTGCTTATTCAGGTTTCAGGATCAGCTTCCCCGTTCGATTGATCTCTGCGCGCCGCTTTTCTCCACTGAAGGTGAAGAATTCGCCCTTGGACCACGGTTCAACAAAGGTGTCGTGAAGCCCTGACAGCGGGTTTCCGCTCTGACCGTTAGAGGTCATGAACAGGCTGTTATCAAGATCACTCAGGTCAAAGATATGCCGCAACGAAGCACCTGAGCCCATCGACATCATCTCACCATCATCACTGAACGAACCACCGCCAACATTGACCGTATAAGGGCCGCCGGGAGCCGGGATTTCGTTCTGGAAGAACTGTCGGACAACCCCGCCCACACTTTCAAATGTGTGGGACATGGTGGCAATATGAACATCGCCCCAGCGCCACTTTTCATAGTCCTTGCCCAATCGGCTGCTCAACCGCTCCGTGGCGTCATTGAAAGCCTGCGTGATAATTGCCCGACACGCTTCCAAACCCTTCGGCTCAGGATCGGCAACGGCGTCACCACACCAGCGCGTTGAACGACCATCCAGCATCGCTTTCAAAAGTTCAGGCTTGGTCGCCCACGTGTTTCTGGACGAGCTATCGGTCGGACCAAGGTTCAACTGCGCCCACTCATCCCGATACAAGCGATTGTTGATCTCCCGGATCCACGTGAGGAACAGCGTCATTTCCCAACTGTCTACACCGGCATTAAAGCCGTTCCAGAGGTCGAGTTCCGTCAGGATTTCCCCATTCACCTCAGACTCATCTACGGCATCAATCAGCCGGGGCAAAAGTTCTTCGGCAAAGGTGCTTTTGATGTCAGTCTGCACCGCTGCGACAGTTTCCAGCGTGTGCTTATCCGTCTGCCCAAGCAATTCCCAGATGCGGTTACCACGGTAGGGGTCGCTCCACTCCGCAGTGATGAAATGCGGATAGTCAGTCAGGTTGGTCTCAAGAACATTCTCATTTGCGGTTACCACGATGCCGGAAGGCGGATTGTGGATCTGCGGTAGCTCCTCGAACGGCAAGTAGCCCTGCCAGTCATAGGCCGCGTCCCAACCCAGTCCCGGTACAAACCCGCGCGTCAGGTTGCCTTCACCACGCACCGGAATGCGCCCCGGTGCAACATAGCCAATGTTTCCATCCACATCGGCATAAACCATGTTCTGCTGTGGGGAGACGAAATCGGGCGCACCAGCAAGGTAATCGTCTGCTGACTGTGCGCGGTTCAGCGCACTGGCGGCGTTCGCCGTCGTGTCGGTTTCATCCAGCGCCGTCCACCGTGCTGCAAGCACGTATTCATCCCCAAGGTATCTTCGAACAGAACCCAGCACATCCGACATAACCGGCCCGTGGCGGGTTTCGCGGACCTTGATCCGGTGGGTTTCACCGCCTTTGACCTTGATTTCCTCAATGCGTGTCTTGAAAGGTTCGATGCCATCAGGAGTGACGTAGGACCGTGGTTCGCCCGGCGCTATCTTTTCAAGATAGTAGTCCATGACATCCGGACCGGTGTTCGTGAAGCCCCAAGCAACCTTGTCGGTCCGTCCCAAAACGACGTAAGGCAGCCCGGGGAAGGTTGCCCCCATGACGTCCATCCCTTCTTCAGAGACAAGGTGTGCGTAGTACCAAACCTGTGGTGTGGTCAGCCCCAGATGAGGGTCATTGGCGAGGATCGGTTTGCCGCTGGCTGTGTGTTCGCCAGAAAGCACCCAGTTGTTGGAACCCACGCCCTCGAACAGCACGCCAGCAGGGTGCAGGCGGTTGAGTTCTTCGCTTGGAAGCTCTACACGCGCCTGAGCTTCGAGGTCTCCCAATCCCGGCTCCATCCCATAAAATTCAGGAATATCAGGAACATCCAGCGGTTCAGCACCGGGGTAGGGTGGCCAGAACTCCATCATGGCCTCATGTCCAACGATTTGAGAAATGGCAAAGCGGTCCAATTCCCGGTCACCCGAAGCCCCGCCGAGGTCATAAGACATCATCTTCAGCCAACCAAGGCTGTCCAATACCGTCCACGGCTCAAGATCACCTTCAGGGGACCGCAGCAGAAATTCCGGCGGCATAGCGCCCTTCCGGGACGCCATGTAGGAATTGACGCCCAGCGCATAGGCTTCCAACTCGGCCAAAGTCCGGTCATTGAGTGACCGCGCACCGCTTTCTGCTGCCTTGGCAAAACCCATCGTGCGCAGGAACTTGTCGGTCCCAAGCAGTGCTGAGCCGAAAACCTCAGACAAACGCCCGGCAGCGGTTCGGCGGTTTACTTCCATCTGCCAGAGCCGATCCTGAGCGTGGACCACACCGAGCGCAAAGAAGGCATCAGCATCGGTCTTGGCATAAATGTGCGGTATGCCGTTTTGGTCGCGCAGGACTTCAACTTCATCACTCAAGCCTTTGAGCGCCATCGAGCCATTGGTCTGTGGCAGACTGGTTCGCAGCCACATGAAGACCGCACCAAAGGCCAGCAGGCCCACAAAAACGATCAAAAAGATAATACGGAAGATCCAACGGATGGTCTTCACCATGATGGTGATCCTCTTCAAGTCACATCGGGTTTTTGAATGCAGCCTCCCGTCAGGCCAAATACGTCTTCAGGGCTTTGACTAATCCAGATCGACAAAGCCGCCTTTGGATTTGGAGTAGGCAAAGAAACGCCATCGATCCCCGGTGCCTGTTCTCTCAAACCGAATGGGTCGGGCATTGGCGTAAACATTCTGCGTTAGATATTCCTGTTTCTCCATCAAGTCGAGCAAAGCCCGCAAAACCCCACCGTGAGCAACCACCAGAGTATTTTCAGTCTGAACAAGCCCCTCGGTTGCTTCCTTCACACGGCTGTAGAAGTCATCGATGGTCTCAACACCCTTTGGCGGGCTGTACCAGAATTCCATAAACTCCTTGGCGCGGGTGGAGGGATCCTTGCTCAGGCTTTGAGGAACAGGGGTCCCTTCCAACTCGTCAAAATTCCGCTCTTTAAAGCCATCATGAAAGGTAGGCTCAAAGCCAAAATGCTCCGCCGTCGGTGCGAGGGTCTGGCGCACGCGCGTCATGGGGCTGGCAACGATCCTCGACAGTGGCTCATCAGCGAAAATCTGTGACGCTGCCTGAGCTTGCTCAAGGCCATTTTCATTAAGTGGGACATCACGGGAACCTTGGAACACGCCCTTGGCGTTCGATGGTGTTTGTCCGTGGCGGAGGAAGTAGAACCGTTGGATCGGTAAATCGAGGGTCATAGTCATAGCCGCAGTCTAGCCCTCTATTTCCCAAGATAAAACGCTGATTCTGCTTTTGAACCCATATGACGGTTTGCTTCCGAGGTGCTTACCCGGCTGCTCGGTCATACTCGCTCGTCAGGATTTGAAAGTCTTGCCGCAGGTCAATGTTGCGGTTCAGCATCGCCTTGCCACCCAAATACCCCTCCCGCACTTCAGCGTTAGTGTTTCTCAACACTGCTTTTGGCTCAGTGCCGCTGTATTCCGCAATCAGGGCCATGGCATAGCCCATCTCGGGGCCGGATAGCAGTTGCGGTGCACCCAGCGCTCTCAAAGGATCCGTAGGCTCGGTATTGAACGCAGTTCCAAGTCCCAGAAGAAGGGCTAACATATGAGGGGCTTTGGCGGTTCCAACCCACCAGACCGGGGGCCGCTGTTCCGCCAGGGTGATGATCCGCGCACCAACGTAGAGCACGGCTCCTTGAAGGGTGCTGGCATCGCTTTGCCCAATCGATTCCTTCAATCCCAGCGCTTTCCAGATCTGCTCCACCACAGAATTTGAAC
>JBMTIF010000029.1:0-10799 GCA_049437045.1 Alphaproteobacteria bacterium
ATCCGAAGCTCGGGCGCGGGAAGTGGCTGAATTCCGGCAAGCCAAGGCCAAGGAAGCCGCTTCGCTGGCCTCCAAAGGTAGCCTCGAGTCCATGTTCTCCGCCCTCAAGGAAGGCACGGCGGAAGAACTGCCCGTGGTCATCAAGGGCGACGTTCACGGTTCGGTGGAAGCCATCATCGGCACCCTGCAGAAGCTTTCGACCGATGAAGTCAAAGTCAACGTGCTGCATCAGGGTGTGGGCGGTATCACCGAGTCCGACATCACGCTGGCTCGCGCCTCGAACGCTATGGTCGTGGGCTTTAACGTCCGTGCCAACGCTCAAGCGCGTGAGAGTGCCAAGCGCGACGGCATCGACATTCGCTACTACTCGATCATCTACGAACTCGTCGATGACGTGAAAGCGATGATGAGCGGTCTGCTCAAGCCCGAACAGCGCGAAAGCTTCCTGGGCTACGCGACCATTCTGGAGACCTTCAACGTCACCAAGGTTGGCCGGGTTGCCGGTTGTCGGATCACCGAAGGTGTGGTCAAGCGGGGCGCGAAAGTGCGTCTGCTTCGCGACGATACGGTCATCCACGAAGGCACGCTCAAGACCCTGCGCCGGTTCAAGGACGAAGTACGCGAAGTCGCCAACGGCCTCGAGTGCGGTATGGCCTTTGAGAACTATCAGGACGTTCAGGTTGGCGATCAGATCGAATGTTTCGAGATCGAAGAAATCGCGCGTCAGCTCTAGTGTCTGTGGCAACGCTAAAGACAACGGTAAAAGGCCTCTTCGGGGGCCTTTTGCTATTCTGCACAGCGGTAAGCGGAGCCAAGGCGGAGGAGCGCTTTGATATAGTCGCGACCCCGTTGCCTGCACCTTTTGACCTTCCCGATGGGTTCACATGGGCCGGTGGGCTGGCACTGACATCAACCGACCCGCGTCTGGGCGGTGTCAGCGGTTTGGGGTTGGGGCTGGTGCCGCCGGTGTCCGAGTCCGGCGTACGCATGATCGCCGTTACCGATAGCGGCACTTTGCTGCGCGGTGATCTGGTGTTCGAGACTGACCCGGCAATCATGCTGAAGGACATCCACCAGCGCGAACTGACCGCAGAGCGGTTGACCGACGCACGCACCGGCTTGCGCGCGCGGCAGGCGGAATCTCTGGCGATTTGGCAAGATCGGCTGGCCTTTGGGTTTGAGGTCAATCACCGCGTGGGAGTCATGTGGCGAGGAACAAAGATCAGCAATCTGCCCGTTCCCATCGCGCTGCGTAACCTTTCCAACAAGAACAACGGCATCGAAGCCCTGGCAACCTTGCCCGATGGGTCTCTGCTGGCAATCTCCGAAGGGGTGGAGCGCGAAGACGGTCTGCGCGCATGGATCTACACCGGCGAGCAGGATGATTGGTCGATCCTCGTTTACGAATGGGACCAAAGCTTTGCGCCAACCGGGGCCGACGTGACGCCCGATAAGCGCTTTCTGGTGGTCAGCGAGCGCAAGTTTGTCTCCATGAGGGAGCCTTTGAGCAACCGGCTCATGGTCGTCCCAGTGGAAGACATTGCCCAAGGCAGTCGGCTTCAACCCCGGCAGATCCTCGATCTCGACCCGATACTGGGCCCGGTGGCCAACGTTGAATCCGTGGCCATCCTGCCGACGGCTGACCCGGCTGAATTCCTCATTGTCGTGGCCACGGACAACAATTTCATTAACCTGCTGCCCACCATGATTGCAGCGCTGCTGTGGCGTCCCTGATCCTTTTGCGCTAAGACCCTCCCGTACCCCGACCCGGTGCGTTGAACCCGCAGGCCTCCTGCCCGTTGGGTCGTAACCGGGGAAAAACTGGAGAAGACACTCATGTCTATGCAGCAGAATGCCATTCTGCCTGCGCTGGTGATTGCTGGCGCGCTCATGGCCTTTATCGTTTACATTTCCAACGTCCTGGTCGGCATGCCGATCCAGTGGTTGAACGCGAACTGGTTTAACTATGGCCAGTTTACCTTTCCAGTCGCCTTTCTGATCACTGATGTCATCAATCGCCTGTTCGGCGCGCGTCGGGCATTCTGGGTCATTGCCATCGGCTTCCTGGGTGGCGTCGCTTACTTCCTGCTCAGTGGTGGCAACATTGGCGAAGGCTTTGTTGATCCCTGGTCAGTGGGCCGGATTGCTGCCGGTTCACTCAGCGCTTTTGTCGTCGGTCAGTTTCTTGATGTGTCCGTGTTCAATGCCCTGCGCCAGCGCGCCTGGTGGTTTGGTCCGCTGGTCAGCTCGCTGGTTGCCAGTCTGATTGATACGCTGATCTTCTACTTCATCGCAGCCAGCGGTTCAGGCAACTGGATGAACTTCGCATCCGTCGATTTCGGCGTGAAAGTCATTGTGGCGCTGGTTGCTCTGGTGCCGTTCCGCATCCTGATCGCTGGCGTATTCGCGCAGCGCGGAAACACGAATGCGGCTTAGCGACTTCGACTTCACGCTCCCCGAAGACCTGATCGCCCAGCGCCCGCTGTACCCGCGTTCAGCAGCAAAACTGCTGCACGTGGCCGCAAATGGGGCGCTGGTGGATCGGACCTTTGCCACGCTGGCCGACTGCTTGCGCGATGGTGACCTGCTGGTGTTCAACAACTCGCAGGTTTTTGCCAGTCGCCTGATCGGTCGGCGTCAGCGGGGGGAACAGGTTTTCGAGGGCAAAATCGAAGTCACGCTGGTCGCCGAAACCGAAACTTCGGATACGTGGATTTGCTATGCAAAACCGGGCAAGAAGCTGGAGCCCGGTGACCGTTTGCTGTTCAGCGAAAACCTGACTGCGAAGGTCGAAGCCAAGGACGGCGCCGACATCCGCCTCGCTTTTACCAACGCTTCCGACGAAGCGGTTCTGGACGCCATTGACGCTCTGGGTCACATGCCGCTGCCACCCTATATCCAGCGGCCAAAGGGCGGCGCGGCTGAAGATCGAGACGATTACCGAACCTTTTGCGGCCGGGAAAAAGGCTCCCTCGCAGCCCCGACAGCCAGCCTGCATTTTGACGAAGAAACCCTCGCAGCGCTGGTCACAGCCAAGAATCTGCAAACGGCTGAAGTTCGTCTTGATGTGGGCCTTGGCACTTTTGCCCCCATCCGCGTGGACGATGTCAGTGCGCATCAGATGCACAGCGAAGCCTGCGCGCTCGATGCCGAAAACGCCACCAAGATCGCAGCAGCAAAGGCCCAGGGCCGCCGGGTTGTGGCGGTTGGCACCACGGTTCTGCGCGCCCTCGAAAGCTTAGGCGGGCGCGAAGGCGCCATGAGCACGGACATCTTCCTCAAGCCCGGTGACCGCTTCCACGTGGTTGATGCACTGATCACCAATTTCCACCTGCCTCAGTCCACACTGTTCATGCTCGTCTGCGCCTTCAGCGGCACCGATGCCATGAAAACCGCCTACGCCCATGCCGTTGCCAACCGCTACCGTTTTTTCAGCTATGGTGACGGCTGTTTCCTCGAATTGAGCACCGCACCATGACCACCCCGTTCTCCTTTGATGTTCTAGCCACCGACGGCGCTGCACGCCGCGGGCGGATTCATACCGCTCATGGCACCGTGGAAACCCCCGCTTTCATGCCCGTCGGGACGGCAGCAACGGTCAAGGCGATGATGCCGGAAAGCGTGCGCTCAACCGGGGCAGAGATCATTCTGGGCAACACCTATCACCTGATGATCCGCCCAACCGCCCAGCGCGTTCACAACCTTGGCGGCTTGCATCAGTTCATGAACTGGCCCGGTCCGATCCTGACTGACTCTGGGGGGTTTCAGGTCATGTCGCTGGCCAGCCTGCGCAAGCTGACCGAAGAAGGTGTGACTTTTCGCAGCCATATCGACGGCTCCAAACACCGTCTGACGCCCGAAGATTCGATGGATATCCAACGTCTGCTCGACTCAACCATCACTATGGCGCTGGATGAATGCACGCCTTTTCCCATCGACAAGGCCGGTGCCCATAACTCCATGCAGCTGTCCATGCGCTGGGCCAAGCGATCGCGGGAGGCATGGGTAGACCGGACAGGCTACGGCGTTTACGGCATTGCGCAGGGGTCGGTTTTCGCTGATTTGCGCGAAGAATCGATCAAAGCGCTGGAACCGCTGGACTTCCACGGGATTGCTATTGGCGGTTTGGCCGTTGGCGAAGGCCAGGATTTGATGTTCGACATGCTCGACGTGTGCGAGCCCTTTTTGCCGCACGAAAAGCCCCGCTATCTGATGGGTGTGGGCAAACCACTTGACCTGATCGGCGGGGTCAAGCGCGGGATCGATCAGTTTGACTGCGTGCTGCCAACCCGGTCTGGACGAACCGGTCAGGCCTTTACTTGGCGCGGACCAATCAACATGCGTAACGCACGGCATCAGGACGATCATCGCCCCATTGATGAAGATTGCAGCTGCCCCGCCTGCCGCACCTATTCCCGCGCCTACATCCGTCATTTGCACCGGGCCGATGAAATGCTCGGCGCGATGCTGCTGACGTGGCACAATATCCAGCACTATCAGGATCTAATGGCGCGGATGCGCTCGGCGATTGAGGCCGGTGCCTTCGCTGACTTTGAAGCAGGAGTGCTCGCCGGCTATGCCCGAGGCGACATCGACCCCCTTTGAACCCGCCCCCGACCTGCGCGAGCACATCCGCGCGCAGGCGCTGGAGCTCGGGTTTGACAGCTGTGGTTTCGGTCCAGCCAGCATTCCCGAGCGCAATCGCGCCCGTTATGCTGATTTCATCACCAGCGGTCAGCACGGCACGATGGATTGGATGGAAGCCCGGCTGGACCAGCGATCTGACCCCCAGACGCTCTGGCCCGAGGCTCGGTCTGTGGTGGTCGTCGGTCTGAACTACGGCCCTGAAGACAATCCGCTGGACCGGCTCAGCCAGCCCGAACGCGCCAATTTCTCCGTCTATGCCGAAAACCGTGATTACCACGACATTCTGAAAAAACGCCTCAAACGATTGGGGCGGTGGATTGCTGAGCAAACGGGCGGACAGCCGCTTAAGGTGTTTGTGGATACCGCGCCCGTGCCAGAAAAAGCGCTGGCCGCACAAACGACGGTTGGCTGGCAGGGCAAGCACAGCAACCTCGTTTCCCCCACCTATGGTTCGTGGCTGTTCCTCGGCGTGATCTATCTGAGCTTTGACGTACCCGCCGACGCACCTGCCACCGATCAATGCGGCAGTTGCACCCGCTGCATCGACATTTGCCCCACCCGGGCCATACCTGCGCCTTACACGCTGGACGCCACTCGCTGTCTGGCCTACCTGAGCATCGAGCATAAGGGCTCAATCCCGGTTGAGTTCCGCAAAGCCATGGGCAATCGAATTTATGGCTGTGACGATTGTCTGGCCGTCTGTCCGTGGAACAAGTTCGCCACTGCAACGGCTGAAGCCGGGTTCAAGCCCCGCGATATCGTTGAACAGGCGCAATTGCTGGATTTCACCAATTTCGACGATGCCGCCTTCCGCGCTGCTTTTTCCGGCTCTCCGGTCAAGCGCATCGGCATCGAGCGATTCCTGCGCAATCTGGCCATCTGTCTGGGGAATTCCGGACACGAAAAAGCGCGCGAGCCGCTTCAGCAACTCGCACGCTCAGAAAACGCTGTTGTGGCTGAGAGCGCCCAATGGGCGCTCACTCAGCTCTCGGCTTGAAAAGCCTTAAGCCGCAGCAGCCTGAGCCTTTTCCAGACGCTTCTTGATCTCAAGCGCATCTGGGCCGAGCTTGCGGTTCGGTGTGCCCATCAGGAAGCTGTCCAAACCACCGTTCTTTTCGATGGTGCGGATCGCACGGGTGGACAGACGAACGCGGACGCCTTCCTGCAGGATTTCAGAGTGCAGGGTCGCGTTTTGCAGGTTAGGCAGCCACCGACGGCGACGCTTGTTCATAGCGTGCGATACGGTGTTACCAGCTTGTGGCTTACGGCCAACAAAATCACAGCGGCGGGACATGAGCCTCGCTCCTAAACTAAATCGTGTTCAAACGGATGCAGCTTTCTACGCAAAGAACTGTGGAAAAGCCAGTCTTTAGCCTTGCGGCAGTTGCTCATCAGCTTCCTGTTGCGAGTGCCACATGTGTGCGTAGACGCCATCGCGCTCCAAAAGCGCGTGATGAGCGCCTTTTTCAACGATTTTTCCCTTGTCGAGCACGATAATCTCATCTGCATCGACAACCGTGGACAGTCGGTGGGCAATGACCAACGTGGTCCGGTCCTTGGAAACAGCCGCCAAAGAGGCCTGAATCGCCGACTCGGTGTCGGTATCCAGCGCTGAGGTTGCTTCGTCGAACAGCAGAATGGATGGATTCTTGAGGATTGTCCGTGCAATCGAAACACGCTGACGCTCCCCGCCAGACAGTTTCAGACCACGCTCACCCACACGGGTGTCATAGCCCTCGGGCAGATCCATGATGAAGGTATGAATCTGGGCCAGTTTGGCAGCTTCGATCACTTCATCCCGGCTCGCGTTCGGACGGCCATAGGCAATGTTGTAAGCGATGGTGTCGTTGAACAGCACCGTATCCTGGGGAACGATTCCAATGGCTTCACGCAGCGAGGATTGGGTGACGTTGCGCAGGTCTTGCCCGTCGATCTCAATCCCGCCATCCCAGACATCATAGAACCGGAACAGCATCCGCCCGATGGTGGATTTGCCCGACCCGCTTGGCCCGACAATGGCCAGTGTTTTGCCCGGTTCAACCGTGAAATCGAGCTTATGCAGGATCTGGCGGTCGCTGTTGTAGCCGAAATCGACCTCGTTGAAGGACAAGTGCCCCCCGCTGACCCCAATCGGCACGGAACCGGGCCGATCTGGCACTTCGCGCTCAACGTCGAGCAGGTTGAACATGTATTCCATGTCCACCAGCCCCTGCTTGATCTCCCGGTACGCAAACCCGAGGAAGTTGAGCGGCAGATAGAGCTGAATCAGATAGGCCTGAATTGCCACGAAATCACCGACCGTCATCTCCCCGTTCATCACCTGTGGCACCGCCATACCCAACAGCAGCACCAGACCACCGGCGATGATGACGCCCTGACCAAGGTTGAGCAGCGACAGCGACAGTTGGCTGTTTACGGCTGCCGACTCATAACCTTTGAGCGCGCGGTCGTAGCGGACCGCTTCGTGATTTTCGTTGGAGAAGTATTTGACGGTCTCGTAATTCAACAGCGAGTCCACAGCCTTGGTTGTGGCCTCCGAGTCCGTTTCGTTCATCATCCGGCGGTACTTGATCCGCCATTCAGTCACCGCGATGGTGTAGATGATATATCCAACCACCGTGACAAAGGTGATGATGGCGTAGAGCGCGCCAAAGTTGACCAACAGGATGGCGCTGACAATGACGATGGCAAAAGTCGTGGGCACGAGGTTGAAGGTCATCATTCGCAGGACGAATTCGATGCCTTTGGTACCCCGTTCAATCGCGCGCGAAAGCCCCCCTGTCTGCCGATCCAGATGAAAGCGCAGGCTAAGCTGGTGCAGGTGGCGGAAGGTTTCCAGCGCTACGGTACGGATACCGTTCTGACCCACGAAGATAAACAGCGCGGAGCTGAGTTCCTGACTGCCCTGTGACAGCAGCCGGGCCAGACCAAAAGCCGTAACAAGACCGATGATCAGCGCGATGGAAGCGTTGGGGAACAGTCCCTCACCGCCAACCGCATCAACTGCCGTCGCAAACACCAGCGGCGTAACGGCCAGAAAAAGCTGGCCTAAAAGGATCGCGACCCCGGTGAGCACAAACAGCAAACGCAGGCGGGGTTTATCAGCAGGCCACAAATACCGCAGCAGGTTGAGCGCGGTCAGCAGCTGGTTCCCGTCCCGCTCGTATGACGCCTTGGGCGTATCCGGCGCGCCGCCCGACTCACCGGGTTTTCCGGCAGCAGGTCCTTTGGTTTTTGGAACGGCAGATGACGCCTCGGCTTTTGATTGCCCGGGCGTCGCTGTATTGTCGGTCATCAGTGCGTGCTCACAGCCATATATGAATGGCCATGATGTGCGAACTTCTGCCACCAAGAACAAGAGACGACCCGCTATGCTCGAACACTTTTTGACATTTGCGCCTTGATCCGACCCCGCATCCATATCGTTGGCGCTGGTGCCTTTGGCTCTGCCTTGGCCCATGTCTGGCTGAGCGGCGGTCTGCCGGTCAAACTCTGGTGCCGTGACCCGGCGCAGGCTGACGCACTGGCGCAGAAGGGTGAGAATCCGAAAGTGCCCCGCTGTCCGACCCTTGCCGGGGTCGAAGCAGCACCCTTGAGCGACTTTGGTCCTCTGGCAAGGGACGCCGTGCTGGTTCTGGCCGTCAAAGCCCGGGCTCAGGCGTCCGTGTTCGCAGATCTTTCTTCACAGATTGACGATGGCTGTGCCGTCATTACTGCGTCCAAGGGGTTTGCGGATGCTGAGGGTCACTTGCTGAGCGAGGCCGTGCAGCCACCAGCGGGTTTGGGGGTTTTGAGTGGACCTTCTTTCTCTGCTGACCTCTTCGCCAACCGACCCACGGCGTTAACCCTGGCTACGACTGGCGAGCGTTCAGCGCTGGTCGCCGCGCTGAGTACCCCCCTGCTTCGGCTGTATCACAGCGACGATCCGCGCGGTGTTCAGGTGTGCGGCGCGCTTAAGAACGTCATCGCCATCGCTTGTGGTTGCGCGGATGGGATGGGGCTGGGCGCAAGCGCGCGTTCAGCATTGATGACCCGAGGCCTGCGCGAAATCGAAAGGGTGATTGAAGCCTATCAGGGCCAGACCCGGACAGCAGCCGGGTTAGCCGGTTTCGGTGATCTGGCCCTGACCTGTCAGGATAGCCAGTCGCGCAATCACAGCTTTGGCTTTCAAATTGGTCAGGGTCAGCGCGCCGCTGATCTGTTGGCCCAAGGCACGACGGTAGAAGGCGCGCTGGCGGCGTTGAGCGTTAAAGCTGGCTCCCGGACTGCCGGGCTGGATTTGCCCATTTCCCACGCTGTGGCGGATCTTGTCGAAGACCGAATTTCTCCACAACAACTTCTCACCCGCCTACTGGCACGCAGCCATACAAGCGACGTCGGATAATAATTTGGTGACGCATAACGTTGTAGGTGCGTTTTTTTATGCGCGTCTTTGGCCGTGTTTAGGTTCTTTAGGTGAATACTAGAGCATAAATAGTGAAAGGGAATTTGGTATCGCGCTTGCGGAGTGTGGACGCACGAATTTTCACAGTCTGTATCACTCCATAGGAAAAGCCGATGTCTCGAATTTTCAAAATTGCCGGCCTTAGCGCGCTTTTGCTTGCATCCTCCGCAAGCGCACAAGTGCCTCTGGTTTACAGCAAAACGGGTTACGCACCCATGGCGGCCATGCCAGCACAAAACGTCGTTGCCTACTCCATGAACGGTAACACCCACTACATGCCTTCCGCAGCCGGTACCGGTTACGCGGCGACAGGCGGTATGCCGGCGATCTACAACAAAGCAGCCCGCATCCCGATCTATGCGCCCGGACCGGTGACCTATCACCAGCAGGTGATCCCAGGCCCGGTTCAGTACCAGCCGATGCCGGTCCAGTACCAGCAGCAGGTGATTCACACCGAAAAGCCGGTTGTCTACGAAGCTGCGGTTCTGCCTGTGGTCAAAGGCGCGGGCGGTACGCCGTTGCAGCAATACGTTCAACAGCCAATGGTTCAGCAAGGTCAGCAGATCTTCCAGAGCCAAACGGGTTCCTACTCACAGTAAGCGCATCCTGCGTCTTGCTCCCTTATTATTCCGACTCCAGCGGCTGTGGATTTCAAAGCAGGGCTCACAATAGGCGACTGAATTTCCCGCCTCTTGCCTGCGAATCAGCCCCTGGGTCGGAATAATCTCGTTTTACGCGCCGCAAACAGGTTTTTCTGCTCTTTGGCCCCGGCGTTGCAGACCCAACACCTGCGGAACTCAATCTGGCATCAGTCCAGAGATTCCTCAGAGACATATTAGTTGGAAAAGCAAAAAGCAGAATCTCATGCGGTACGTTAAATATTTGATGATCCCCGCGGCATTTTTGGTCGGGGTTTTTGCGGTCAATGCCGTTCAGGCCCAGTCGGCCTATGTACAGCCAACCTACTACGCCAAAACCGGATATAACCCGGTCCCGGCAGGTTCTTACGTCAACTACCTCGCCGATGGTCAGACCTATATGACCCAGGCCGGTGACGGTTCGTATTATGTCAAATCGGACATGATCGACCCTCTGGTCGGCGCGGTGAGCTATGCCCCCACGGTGCAGTATCTTCAGCCTTCTGCTGTCATGCCCATGCCCTACCAGGCTGGGGTCCAGGTGATGCCGTCGGGTCGGACTTTTGTGCGCCCGGATGGTACCTTCGTGAACGCCGATGGACAGCAGGTCTATTACGTCATGGGTCAGCCACAGGTGGTTGTGGTCCGGGATACCTCGGACTTGCCCGGCTATGGCGTTGTTTCGCGGGCACCGACGAGCATGGGGGCCAAGCCCTATGACGCGCAGGACTTTCCGGCGGTCTTTTCAAAGCCCGGTACCGCGTCTTACTACCTCGATATTGCCTTTCCCAACGGCAACTGATCGAAACGAAAAAGCCAGTCAGGGCGATCAAACCCCGACTGGCTTTTTTAATTCCAGCCAAGCCACGCAGCGGCGGCGGTATACTGACTACTCAGCGGCCTGCATGACACCGATAGAGCGGGCAAGGAAGACGTAGAGCTTGCCAATGTCCGCCGTCAGGAACGTCGTGTGCAACAGCTTGGACTTGTCGACGCGGTTGGCTTGCGCGAGCAAGCTGTCGAAGGTTTCAAGATACCGGTCCACGCGCTCGGTAAAGGCGCGGTCACGG
>JBMTIF010000030.1:0-10769 GCA_049437045.1 Alphaproteobacteria bacterium
GAAGAACCGGATCGAATCGATCTGACCAACAAGCGGGTCTTTGCCCAGCTCTCCATTGGCCTGTATGCGCGCGATGGTCGAGCAACCCTCCGCACTACCAACCCAGCACGCCTCACTGAGAATGCTCACGGCCTTGGGAAAGTGCTGTACGGGGCTTTTGGGGTCGAGGTAGCTCATCCCATGATCCCTACAGCGGTCGCGCAGGTTCGGAGTGCATCCAAGCGCGTAAAACGCACGAGCAACGTCGGGGTTAACCCGGGTGCCAAAACCGGTCGCATGGGCAACCCCCGCTTCGGTACAGGCAAAGCCATCGCCCAACCCGCAAGCCTCCTCGAACAAGAGCAGGGCGCGAACCAGATCCTGTGGCGCGGCCAAACCGAACTGCGCACGCAGCCCGGCAACCCGGCATTTCGCCGGGCTGAGAGATCCACAGCCGATTTCTTCAGCTTGCCCACGGCTAACTTGCGGGGCTCCGCTCAGCATCAGAGCGGCAAAAATGGCGAACAGCCACGGCTTCATAGGGTCACTCCTGTTCCGGAGTCGCAGTGTAGCACTGCCGTGACGTTCCGACATAGAGGACAGTCGATTCTTTCGCTTGGAACCGCAGGAAGATTGGTCGCATAGTGCGGCAGCCAATTCGAAGCGGGAGATAAGGCATGCTGGATCGTGGATTTTACGTTTCTTGGGATGAAATGCACCGGGATACCCGGGTGCTGGCATGGCGACTGCTCGACATGCACAACGCATCCCCGTTCAAGGGCATAATCGCCATCACACGGGGCGGTATGGTCCCGGCGGCGATCATTGCGCGCGAGCTGGAAATCCGCGTGATCGATACGATTTCTGTCGCGTCCTATGACGAGAAAGCTCAGGGTGAGTTGCAAATCCTCAAGGCGACGCAGGACGTTGGCGATGGCGAAGGCTGGCTGATCGTCGACGATTTGGTGGATACCGGTAAAACCGCGCGCGCCATCCGCGATCTGCTGCCAGCTGCTCACTTTGCCACCGTCTATGCCAAGCCTGAGGGGCGTCCGCTGGTCGACAGTTTTGTGACTGAGGTGAGCCAGGACACGTGGATCTACTTCCCTTGGGATCTGGCTCCACATGCCAACCAGCCGCTGGTGAAACAGCGCTAAGCGCTTACTCCGTCTTTTCTGGCTGGGGCAGGTCGATCCGGAAGGTTGTTGGACCCTCCCCATCCTGCCCGGTCGCGGTCAGCTCTATGCTGCCGCGATGCGCGTGGATGATTTCAGCTGAATTGTGAAGCCCCAGCCCGGTTCCGCCGCGCTTGGTCGAGCCTTTGAAGGCGTCGAACAGGTGCGCAACGGCGGCATCGGGGATGCCCGCGCCATTATCACTGACAATGATGATGAGGTTTTCGTCTGTGGCGGATGCCCGTAAGTCGACCTTGCTTGCCCCGGCCTCAAAGGCGTTGTCGAGCAGGTTATTCAGCACGCGTTCGATTTGAAGCGGATCAAGGTTGGCGGTTTTGGCCTGATAGTCCTCAATCAGGGACACGACTTTCCCTTCTGGCCCCCAACGCTGCCGCACCCGGTCGATGACCCCACCGAAGAACGGCTTGAGTACAACGGGTTCCACGCTCAGCGGTGGCAAGCCTTCGCGGGCATGTTGAACAATGGTGTGGGTCAGGGTCGCGGCGCGTTCGATGGACTCGGACAGGCGCGGAGCGGCTTTGGCGATGCGTTCGTCTTGTGAGGCTTGCATCCGCTCAGTGATCAGAAGCGACGTGGTCAGCAGGTTGCGCAGGTCGTGGGAAATCTTGGCGACGCCCGTGCCCAGTGATGCCAGTCGCCGGTTCTGCGCCAGTGCAGCGCGCACGGTCGTTTGCATGGCGTCCAGTTGGCGAAAGGCCGTACCGATTTCGTCCCGCCGCTTGGTGCCTGCAAGCGGGACGTGGGCCGCTTCAGGGTGCTCGGCAAAATCCTGAACGGCTTGGGTCAGGCGCACCACGGGCCGAACGATCAGCCAGCGCAGGGTCAGATAGAGCAAAAAGCCCGTCACCAGTCCGATGAACATCGAAAGCAGCGCGATGCGCAGGGCATAAGACCGCAGATTCGCACAAATCCGCTGCTGACCCAGCAGCAATTCGATTTCTGCCATTGGGTCCACCGGGCTTGTTCCCACCACGCGCACAATGGCGTCCGCACGGTGGTCGAGCATGAGCCTCCACGCAAAAATCGACAGTTGGAATATGTTGGTACGGCGCAGGTCGATGCTGCTGTCTGCGCGCAAGGACGGATCACGGAACAGCGCAAGCTTGGGCTGACCGGGTGCGCGGAACGCGACAAGATCGGCGTCAACGTGGGCCAAAAGCTCATCGGTCAAAGCACCGGTCGGCATGGCGTCGGGAACAACTTCGAGTGTGCGAATGGCCAAATGGCCATCCGACAGGCGGTCGTTGAGTTCCTGTTCCAGCCATCGCCCAAGGGAAGGCATAAATAGGACAGCCTCAGCCAGCAAAACGAACATAACCGTGAGCACGAGCGCACGCGCCGACAGCCCGGTGAGCGGTCGCTCTTTGGGCCGCTCGCGGGTGGGTGGCTGCAGGGGCTTCGACTGGGTCATGGGACAGGTTATAGCCTAAGCAGGCAGCTTGAGCAGCAGCTTGATAAGCCTTTGGGTGCGCTTGGCGAACAGCGTGGGTGCGAGGTGCGCGCCGGCCATTCGCTTGGGTACTTCTGCGTGGGTTGGGTAGGGTACAATCTGGCTGGCCAGCGTGGACAGCTTGATTTGTCCACCGATCACCAGCCCCAGCGACGCAATCAGATCCCCTGCGCCCGGTGCGGCGATACCCGCGCCCAACAGCTTGCCGCGGGCGTCAAAGACCAGCTTGGCCAGTCCTTCTTCAATGTTTTCCGTGATGTAGCGGTCGTTGCCACCGACGTTCGTCAGCTCGACCCGAGGCTCCAGCCCTGCTGCCTGTGCTGCTGTTTCAGTCATGCCGATCTGAGCAAGCTCGGGGTCGGTGTAGGTGACCCACGGGACGGTCTTGGTGTCGGCCTTGGCGGGCATGCGGAACAGCATTTCCCGCACCACAACAGACGCGTGATGCCCGGCCATATGAGTAAACTGCGGACCGCCAACCACATCGCCAATGGCAAAAATGTGCCGCTGGCTGGTGCGCATGTTGGGGCGGACGGTGATGGCTTGCGGCGTGTGGTCGATCCCGGCGGCGTCGAGGTTCAGCCGCTCTATCGCCGGTTTGCGCCCGGTCGCGACCAGCAGGTGGGAGGCTTTGAGCGTTTCGGAAGCGCCATCGGTTTCCAGTGTCAGGCTGAGATCCCCCGCTGTGCCGCTTACCGCCGAAACGCGGGTGCCTTCGCGGACATCAATGCCTTCGGCGATCAGTTGGCGACGGACAACAGCGACCAGATCAGGATCGTCCTTGCCCATGATTGTTGACGCCATTTCGATCAGCGTAACCTTGCACCCCAAGCGTCGGTGCGCCTGGGCCATTTCAGCACCAATTGGACCGCCGCCCATGATGGCAAGGTGTTCTGGCTTGTCGGTGTTGGTGAACAGGGTTTCGTTGGTCAGAAACGGGATTTCAGTCAGGCCCGGCACCGGGGGAATGAGGGCGTGGGAACCGGTGGCTATGACAAAGAATTTCGCGCGAATGCGGTGATCGCCTGCTTCGACCGTGTGCGGGTCAAGGAAACGGCCATAGTCACGAATGACGTTGACGCCCAACCCTTCAAACCGCTCCTGACTGTCGTGTGGCTCGATGGCGGTGATGGCATCGCGCACGTGTGTCATGGCTTGGGCATAATCAACCGTCACCTCGCCTTGGCCCATGCTGATGCCATAGCGGCTGGATTTGCGCACGACTTGCGTTGTCTTGGCGACGTGAAGCAGGGCTTTGGAAGGGACGCACCCGGTATTCAGACAATCACCGCCCATCTCACCGCCTTCGATCAGAACGGTGCGCACACCCAGCTGCGCAGAGCCGGACGCCACGTTCAGTCCGCCAGAACCAGCCCCGATGACACAGACATCGGCTTGAATTTCTTTCATGGCGATCAGCTCCCGGCTTTTTTGGTAAAGAAGCGTTTCCAGATGATGGGCAGCAGCGACAGGGCTGCCAGAGCCAGCAATGGCCCCCACAGGCTCCATGTCACCAGCGTCAGCGAATCAAGGTCTGCGACGCCCGCGCCCAGTGATGTGTAGACATAAACAGCCGGAGCAATCCCCAACACCGTGGCAGCAGCATAGACCGACAGCGGGATTCGCAGCATGGCCGGAACGATGTTCACGACGATAAACGGGAAGAAGGGGATGAGGCGCAGACTGAGAAGATAAAAGAACGCGTCGTCTTCGATCCCCTTCGAAAACCGATCCAGAAAGGGGGCAACCCGCTTGCGCAATTGCGCCAGACCCAAGGTCCGAACCGCGAGGAAAAGAATGCAGGCGCCCAGCGTTGCGCCCAGCAAGGTCGC
This sequence comes from Alphaproteobacteria bacterium, assembly GCA_049437045.1. Classification (GTDB taxonomy): domain Bacteria; phylum Pseudomonadota; class Alphaproteobacteria; order UBA7985; family UBA7985; genus UBA7985. Next base: position 4,458 of record JBMTIF010000030.1, read on the forward strand.
ACTGCCGGCATATATGGTGCCGCCAAGGACTCCAAACGCCGCGCCGCCGAATATTCCGCCGAGAATCGTCAGGAACGATGCGACAGGGAACATGGTCGCGGTTGCGGTCGCATAAAGCAGTACCCAGGCGATGAACAGCAATACCGCATTCGCACCGATCCATGCGGCAACCTGTTCCTTCGCGCCGGCCAAATTCTCCAGCGTCAGCATGTCGTTGAGCCCTGCAAACCATGCGATGGCCAAAACGATAATCGCTGCGCCAAGCACTGCGGGCAGCAGTAAACGCCGCAGTAACGGGGTGGATGGGGCTTCTGACGCCGGTGGGGGCGGGTCTTTTTGTGCAGTCATGGCGCGGCAAGCGATCCTGTAAAACTCAGTTGTGAACGAGAACCTGAGCCTTTGGGGTTTATTCCACAACCCATCGACGCCACTTGTCGGACAATCGCACAGCGGTGTGATGGATTGTGTGGTCAGCAATGCAGGGGAGGGTCAGCCGTTGACCAATCAAGGGGCGCAAGGCTATTCACCGCAGTCTATAAGGACGACGCCTTCGGGGCGACGCCCTGATTTAACACGAATGGCTCCAGCGCGTGCCGCCTCGAACCCCGGAACTCCAAGCCGGGTCCGCTCTGAGGCTCAGCCGCGATCTGATAAGGACAAAGCCGATGAAACGTACTTACCAGCCTTCCAACCTCGTTCGGAAGCGTCGTCATGGTTTCCGCGCTCGCAAAGCGACTGTGGGTGGCCGCAACATCCTTCGCGCGCGTCGTTCCAAGGGTCGCAGCAAGCTTTCTGCCTAATCAGCGCAGATCGTAGCTGTTTGGGCGAACACGCATGAAGGCGAGCATGAAGACCCGCAAGGACTTCCTCGCCGCCGCTCGCGCTGAAAAGTGGGTCGGTCCGGTGATGTTGGTCCAGCAGCGAGACCGTGAGGATGAGAGCCCTGAAATCAGGGTCGGCTTCACGGCCAGCAAAAAAGTGGGAAATGCCATCGCACGTAACCGGGCAAAGCGTCGGTTGCGGGCGATTTCTGCTGAGTTGCTTCCAGCGTCGGCCAAGGCGGGTCACGACTACGTTTGGATTGCCAAGAAAGGAACGGTCAATGCGCCGTTCTGGAAACTGCGCCGCGACGCCTCGCGCGCTTTGGGCAAACTGACGGGGCAACCCGTTCCAGCTGCGGAGGCAAGCCCAACATGAGCCGCCATCCGCAAAAACCCAGTCGCTGGCAACAAATGAGCTGGGGCAGTCGCTTGGTTGCGCTGCCGGTCTGGGGCTACCGCCTGTTTATTTCACCGTGGCTGCCGCCTTCCTGCCGCTATCGTCCCACGTGCAGCGAGTATGCGCTTGAGGCACTCAAGCTCCACGGCCCCATCAAGGGCGGCTATCTGACCACACGGCGCTTGCTGCGCTGTCATCCCTTTGGTGGCCACGGTTACGATCCTGTACCTGGTTCCGAGACCCGCAGCGATAGCAGCCACCAGCACCATCATTCCTGCGGCCATGTGCACACGCATGCGGACACGCGCACTCAACCCGACAACAACCCCGCTTCACAAGGCACCCCACTATGAATGAAGACATGCGCAACATGTTCCTGGCCATCGCCATCTCTTTGGCGTTGGTGTTCGGGGTACAGACGTTCATGCCGCAGCTTTTCCCTTCCATGCAGAGCCAGCCAGAGCCGCAGCAAAGTGGTCCGGGCAGCGATGGAACCGGCGGTGGGCTGACAGTGACCGGTTCGGACGGTCAGGCCGTGGCCGCCGTGACCACGCGCGAAGATGCCCTGGACTTGGGCGACCGGATCGAGATTGATACCGGCGTTCTGACCGGTTCCCTGAACCTGCAGGGTGCGGTCTTCGATGACCTGACGCTGACCCAGTACAAGGAAACGCTGGACGAGGACTCGCCCAATGTTGATTTGCTGCACCCGCAGAACACCCGTGGCGGCTACACGGTGGCGCATGACTGGCTGAAGACGACCGGCGGTGCGCTGGTGGGGGCCAAGACCAACTGGACGGTTGAATCCGGCAATGCGCTGACGGTTGATACCCCGCTTGTTCTGACTGCCACGACCGACAGCGGCATCACCGTGCGGCGGACGATTTCTGTCGCCGGCGACTACCTGTTCCGTCTGAACGATGAGCTGATTCACACAGGCACCGAAGCTGTGACCATCGCGCCCATCGGCACGGTAAACCGCTTTGATGAAGTGACCGACGACCGATACACGACCACGGGCTACATCTCGGTTCTCGACCGCAAACTGCGGGAGCACAAGTACGGCAAGATTGCCAAGCCCAACACCAATCCTGAAGAACGCCTGAACCCGCAATCGGGTGAGCAGGGCGGTATTGTCACCACCGGCGGCTGGGTTGGTTTTACCGATAAATACTGGATGGTTGCCCTGGTCCCGGATCAGAATGATTCGGTTCGTGCGGGTTACAGCCTGCAAAAGGGCGGTCTGGCGCAGCGCCAATTCGTCTCCTCCCAGTACATCTATGACACCCCCGTCACCGTGCAGCCGCAACAGACCGTGGAAGTCTCAACGCTGGTCTTCGCTGGTGCCAAGGAAGTCAATCTGCTGGACGCTTACGCCAAGGAGTTCAGCATCCCCAAGTTCGACCGTGGTGTGAACTTCTGGTTCATCTATCCGTTGACCAAGCCGCTGTTCCTCGCGCTGGCCAAAGTCACCGACTGGCTGCGGCCTCCTATGGGTGCCTACGCTTTTGGTGCGGCGATTATCGTGCTGACGCTGATTGTAAAGACCATCCTGTTCCCGCTGCAGCTGCGCGCTTATCGGTCGATGGCCAAGATGCGCACCTTGCAGCCGAAGATGAAAGAACTGCAGGAAAAGCACGCAGACGACCGTCAGGCGCTGAGCCAAGCGATGATGGCGCTGTATAAAGAGGAGGGCGTGAACCCGCTAGGGGGGTGCTTGCCCATGCTCTTGCAGTTCCCGGTCTTCATCTCGCTCTATCGCGTGATGCTCGTGACCCTCGAAGCCCGACATGCGCCGTTCCCGGGCTGGATTTCAGATTTGTCGGCCAAGGATCCAACAGGCCTGCTGGAGCTGTTCGGCCTGATCCCCTGGAACCCGGAGCTTATCCCGCTGATCGCCATTCTGAACATCGGGATCTGGCCGATCATCTATGGTGTTTCCATGCTGGCGCTGCAGCGCATGTCGCCTGCGCCGTCTGACCCCATGCAGGCGCGGATCTTCCTGTTCATGCCGATCATCTTCACCTTCGTTCTGGCCGGGTTCCCGGTTGGTCTGGTGATTTACTGGACGGTGAACAACATCATCTCCATGGGTCAGCAGTTCATCATTGGCACCATGACCAAGACCAAGAGCCAGGAACAGCAAGAAGCCGCCACAGCGCGCGCCGAAGCCAAGGCCGCCGCTCGTGCCGAGAAAAAGGCGAAGAAAGAGAAGGGTGAGGCCTAATCGGTCTCTCCCCCTCTTCCCAACGACTGCGCCATGTCCAGTGACCCCGCTCTGAACCTCGATAACCCGGCCGATTTGTTCAAAACCCGCGCCGTGTTCTTTCGTGGGGTTCCGGCCATGCAGTTCCTGCCCGATGCCGACCGCCCCGAAGTGGCCTTTGCCGGACGCTCCAACGTGGGCAAATCGTCTCTGCTCAATGCGCTGACGGGGGTAAAGGGGCTGGCGCGGACCTCGAACACCCCAGGCCGAACGCAGGAAATGAACTTCTTCGATCTCGCCGGTGTTGGCTATATCGTCGATCTGCCGGGCTATGGCTACGCCAAGGCCTCCAAGCGCGATATTGCGCGCTGGAACGCGACGACGAACCAGTACCTGCAGGGCCGCCCCAACCTCAAGCGGGTCTATGTGCTGGTCGACTGCCGACATGGACTCAAGGATAACGATCGACAGCTGATGGACGATCTGGACGTCGCTGCCGTGTCCTACCAGTTGGTTCTGACCAAGGGCGACAAGATCAAGGCGGGGGCGCTTGCTAAGGTCAAAGCAGCAGTCGAGGCCGAAGCACTGAAACACCCCGCATCCTTTCCGCGCGTGCTGACCACGTCAGCGGAAAAGCCGCTGGGACCCATTGGCGGGATTACCGAACTGCGCGATGCTGTGGCCCGAGTGTTGCTGGGCCTTGGCGACGATTTTGGAGACATGTTCGCATGAACGAGATGAGCGAAACTCAGGCGCGAGACTGGCTGGACAAGGCCGAAACCCTGCGGGAGGCGCTGCCCTACATGCGCCGCTACACCGGCAAGACCATCGTGGTGAAGTTCGGTGGTCACGCCATGGTTGATCCAGCGCTGACGGAGAGCTTCGCCGCTGACATCGCCTTGCTGCGACAGGTGGGAATGCGCCCCATCGTGGTCCACGGCGGTGGCCCCCAGATCGCGGCCATGCTGGAACGGCTCGCCGTGCCGACCAAGGCTGTCGATGGCCTGCGCGTGACCGATGCGGCGACCATGGAAATCGTCGAAATGGTGCTGGCCGGAAAGATCAACAAGGACGTGGTAACCGCCTTGAACAAAGCGGGCGGGACGGCTGTGGGGCTGTCAGGCAAGGATGGTCGTTTGCTGCTGGCGGAAAAGGTCCAGCGCGAGGATGGCGTCGATCTGGGCTTCGTGGGCCAGCCCAAGCACGTCAATACCGCCGTGATCGAAGCCATTCGCGATGCGGGCCTGATCCCTGTCATTGCGCCAATCGGGGTGGATGAAGATGGTCAGGGCTATAACATCAACGCTGATACCGCCGCCGGAGCCATTGCAGCGGCGCTCAAGGCCGAGCGTCTGATCATGCTCACGGACGTGGATGGGGTAAAGGATCTCAGCGGCCAGCTGATCGCTGAAATCCGCCGCGCAGACATTGCCGGGCTGATCGAAGACGGTACGGTCTCTGGCGGTATGATCCCCAAGCTGGAAATGTGCGCGGCCGCCGTGACCAGCGGCGTCGGCGCCGCCGTCATCCAGAACGGCACCATCAAGCACGTTCTGCTGCTGGAGCTGCTGACAGAATACGGTGCTGGGACTTTGGTGAGCTGAAAAAGCCCGGTGACTAGTTCTTCGTCACCCACGCGAGGGAGTCGTCTTCCTCGTCTTCGTCTTCCATGAACTCATCGCTGGCAACCTCGTTCCCGTCTTCGTCGTAGACGACGAATTCGAGCGGTGGAGGGGTTTCCAGGACCAACGGCATGATCAGGTCTTCTTCCGCCTCAAGGTGGGCGAGGATCTTGTCGTTGAGCAGGTGCAGGGCTTCCATCATGCCCGCGCCATCATCCGCATTCTCGACCGCATCCAGACAGTCTTCGATCGCCTCATGATCCTTCGACAGCATTTCAAACGCTGATGCAAAATCCGGGTTCATGGACGTGATGACCGGGAAGTACACGCCATCCTCGACTTGCTGGTGCTGGTCCAGCTGTCCGCGGAACAGCGACCACATCTCCATGAGGTCGTCTTCCTCGCTCTGATCCGGGCCATCGGCGCCGAACTCTTCGACCGAGCGCAGCAGGTCACTGAGCAGCAGACGGAAGTTGCCATGACGTCGCAGCCAGAAGTCCAGCAGTGCATTAAAATTGTCATGGAAACGCCAAACCGGACGGCTGTGGTCCGGTAGCTCCGCCGATACGTCTGCAAGCAGATCGCTCAGCGCCAAAGGCTGTGAGTTCGTAGTCATGAGGGCAACATGGCGAAGCTCTCACCGTCTTGCAATGCTCGTGTTGCGAGGCCCGGCGTTGCAAAGCTGTCGAGTCCGTTTAGAACGGCTGGCATATAACCCTTTTATTATGTCTCGCTGATGGGATTTGACGGATGAGCAAAGACGTTAATCGCGTGGTTCTCGCCTATTCGGGCGGCTTGGATACCTCTGTGATCCTCAAGTGGTTGCAGGTCACTTACAACTGTGAGGTTGTGACCTTCACCGCTGATCTGGGTCAGGGTGAGGAGCTGGAGCCAGCCCGAGAAAAGGCTTTAATGTTAGGCATTAAGCCCGAAAATATCTTCATCGAAGATTTGCGGGACGAGTTCTGTCGCGACTACGTTTTTCCCATGTTTCGCGCCAACGCACTCTACGAAGGCGTGTATTTGCTTGGCACATCCATCGCTCGACCGCTGATTTCCAAGAAGCAGATCGAGATTGCGCGTAACGTCGGCGGGGACGCGGTTTCTCATGGCGCAACGGGCAAAGGAAATGATCAGGTTCGTTTCGAATTAGCCTATTACGCGCTTGAGCCGGACATCAAAGTGATCGCGCCGTGGCGGGAATGGGACCTCGCGTCGCGTACTAAACTGCTGAGCTTCGCCGAAGCGCATCAGATTCCCATCGCC
>JBMTIF010000031.1:0-10754 GCA_049437045.1 Alphaproteobacteria bacterium
GCTGAACCCGATAGAAGTGAAAAACGCGGCTCGGTTGGTGAAGCCGGAACAGTCGCGGGCTTGTGCGGCTGAAACGGCCGTGAGGGACAAGATGGATGCGATGACGGTAGGGATAATGATGGTTTTCACGGCTTGAAGTTCCAATCTTGCTGGGTGTGCACAGGGAGGTGCGGGTGAGGGATTGAAAGAAGTGTATCTGGTATTTGTGTGCATTGTGCTCACATCGCAACAAATACGTGAGCAAAACGCACACGTCAACAAAAAATGTGAGCTTTTTGCGCAGGAATGCTTAAGCTAGTCTCAACCAACAAGCCTGCCTCAACCTTCCGAGCACTCATGTCCATGACGGAAAAAGATCCAAAAGCCGCTTATCTCAGGGCCGTGAGCCGCCTGATGTATGAACTTGCCAAAGGCGGGCTGCGGATGGGGGTTTCGCATGGAATGCTTGAAACAGCATTGCGGGATGCCACGCTCGAAGCGGCTAATGCGCAGTTTGAGCGGAGTGGTGCAAAGATCACGACCTCATCCTTACATGCTGCAACGGGCATTCATCGACGTGAAATTGCCCGCTGGATGAAGGCTCGGAAGAGTGCGGAGCAGAGTGAAACGCGGGCGGTAAACGACAGTCCTTCCGCGCGTGTCGTGACCCGCTGGTCGAGTAATCGATCGTACTTGAACGCAGACGGGAAGCCGATGGCGCTACCCATGACCAAACAGCCCGATGGCCCGAGTTTCGCACAACTGGTGGAGGAGATCGGACCGGAGGTTCGAGCAAAATCGGTGCTCGATGGTCTAATTGCTGCGGGTTTGGTCGAAGATTTGCAGGATGGAACCTATCAACTGACATCTTCAGCTTATCTGCCTGAAGCCAATTCTCAGGAGAGCATAGCCTTTCTTGCAGCAAACGTAGGGGATCACCTGAGTGCGGCTGTACACAATATATCTGCAGCGTCGAACGACCGCTTCTTTGAGCGAGCCATGTTCAACCCCGAACTGCCGCTGCGTAAGGTGGAGGCCATGAGGGAGGCGTTGTCGACCTCCGCCATGAACCTGCTGCAGGATATGGTGACATTGTCGGAAGACGAAACCTTGGACGGTGAAGACTCCAGCGGGGATGCAGGCGGTCAGCGGGTTCGTATTGGTGTGTACTTTTATCAGGACGAGACTGAAAAATGAGGCGAAATCGCCTGACGCGCCGCGGTGCTCTTGGTTTGCTGGCTGGCTCGGCCCTGTCACTTCCCGGCGCGGGTTGGGGGCAGGATGGCTCAGGTATTGGCGGCACTGGAATCGATGCAGGCATCGGCGGGACAGGGATCGATTCCGGCATAGGCGGGACGGGCATCTTTGGTCTTATCGAAGGTTTTTCTTCAATTTGGGTCAATGACCTGAAGGTCGATATCCCGGCGACCGCGCAAATTACCCTCAATGGTCGTCCAGCCTCAGAGCAAGACTTGGCGCTGGGCCAGACAGTTGCTGTCGAGGCGGTTGAACGCGCCGATGGCACGCTGGAGGCCAGACGTGTGGATGCGACCTTCGCCCTGGTTGGGCCAATCAGCCAGATCGCGCAATACAAAGGGCGCTGGATCTTCCTGGTTCTGGGCCAGCGCGTTGTGGTTTCGTCTCTGACTGACGTGGCGGGGGTGAGGGCAGGGGACTGGGTTACCGTCACGGGCCTTCGTGATCATCGCGGTAATATTCAGGCTGCGAATATCCTGCCAACCAATAGTCGCGAAGCTATGGTCACAGGGCGTGTTTCGGCCAATGGGTCGGTGGCTGGTGTTGGCGTTGTGCTGACCAATGGCGCAGCTTTGACGCCCGGTATGCGCGCAACGGTACAAGGGCCGCTAACCAACGAGGTTCAACCCCGCATTGTGGCCACTGCCGTGAGTACAAGACCCGCTGCACTGTTTGAACTGGGGCGGGTGAGCTCGCTGATCCTGACCGGCTTACCGGGCGAACGAGATGGAACGCTGTTTGTCGATGGCTACGGAATAGCCGTGCCGGGTGTGGTTGGACAGCTTGATCCCAATGTCGCGGGTTTGGAGGGACGCATCCACGGACGGTTCCAACTGCAAGGTGGTCTGCTCCGTACCAAAGGTGGTCCCTATGCATCCCGTCAGCCGCGCGCGCCGTTTGCGGGTGCGGGGCGTCGTGGACCGGGATCACCGCGACCTCATCATCAGGATCACGGGAGCGCCAATCGCTTCGGTGGAAGCAGCAACAAACCCCGGCCCAAGTCGTTTGGAAAGCCCGGAGCAGGTAAGCGGTAAGAAGTGCCGGAAAAACAGGAACAGCTCGCAGTGTCAGAGGCCTACCAAATCGCTTTAACTAAAACCGCCGAGCAGCATCAGGCGCTGTACATTGCGCTTTATGAGTTGATGAAGGAAGCATTGGGTGATCGGCCTATGGAAGAAAGCATCAAATGGGGCCAGCTGATGTTTCACCGCGGGACAGAAAACCTGATTTCACTGATCCCGCTCAAGGGGCGGGTAAACCTGCAGTTCCACAACGGTGCGCATCTGAACAATGCTCTTGGGCTGCTTGAAGGCACGGGAAAAGACCTTCGCCATGTTAAGTGTCATAGCCTCGAGTTCGTCGATCAGAATCGCGGAGAACTGGCCAGACTGATTGACGAGTCTATCGTGACGGGGGCTTAACGCGACAATCGTATGTCACCTGCAGTAAATTGCATGCTGTCGCACACAGCAGCCTTGACAATTCGCTAAGTCTTCAAGTCTTGCGAAATTGGTCCGACCGGCGTATTTCTCCACGCTGACAGTGATGGTTGTCAGCGCACACTCAATACAAAAAACAGGAAGCAATCGCTCCGATCAGGCAGTTCGAGATAATTAATCTCGTTACTCAAGCGGCTTTGGTACCCTTTAACGCAGGGACAGCCCCCGACCATCCACGTTGTTGTGAGTGTAATCCCGCTGGCAGAAATGACCCAGAAAAGGGGGCCCTATATCCATGGGTAAGTCGTTTACCGAGCGGAAACGCATCCGGAAATCCTTTGGCCGTATTCGCGAAGCGGTCCAAATGCCGAACCTCATCGAAGTGCAGCGTGCTTCTTATGACGGTTTCCTGCAAAAGCCCGATACTGGCACTTCCGGTCTTGAGGAAGTGTTTAAGTCCGTTTTCCCGATCAAGGACTTCTCCGATCGCTCCGAGCTGCAGTTTGTGCGCTACGAGCTTGAATCGCCGAAGTACGATGAAGACGAGTGTATGTCCCGTGGCCTGACCTACGCGGCACCGCTGAAGGTGACGCTGCGGTTGGTTGTCTGGGATGTTGACGAAGATACAGGCTCTCGCTCAGTCCGCGATATTAAAGAGCAAGACGTCTACATGGGCGACATGCCGCTGATGACCGATCACGGTACATTCATCGTGAACGGTACCGAGCGTGTGATCGTTTCCCAGATGCACCGGTCGCCGGGTGTGTTCTTTGACCACGACCGCGGTAAGTCGCATTCCTCCGGTAAGCTGCTGTTCTCTGCTCGGGTCATTCCTTACCGCGGTTCATGGCTCGACTTTGAGTTCGACGCCAAGGATCTTCTTTACGTTCGTATCGACCGCCGCCGGAAGTTACCAGCGACCACGCTGCTGATGGCGCTGGATTCCAAGTTCACTGCGAAAGAGCGCGCTGATGCGGCTGCTGAGGGTAAGACCCTCGCTCCGTTCCAAGCGACTGGCATGAGCCGCGAAGAAATTCTGGCCATGACCTACGACCGGATTACCTTCGAGGTTGCTGGTGACGGTCAATTCCGCACAGCGTTTGATGCGTCTCAGTATTCCGGCAAGAAGCTGGTTGACGATCTGGTCAACGCCGCAGACGGTGAAGTTGTTGCCAAGGCGGGTGACAAGATCACGCCGCGCAAGGCGAAGAAGCTTGCCGAAACGGTTTCCCAGCTGCTGGTCAGCCGCGAAGACCTGATCGGTCGTTACCTTGCCGCTGACGCATTCGATAAGAAGTCTGGTCTGGTTTGGGCCGAAGCCGGCGATGAGCTGTCCGAAGCTCTGCTCGAAGAGTTGCTGGACAAGGGCGTTAAGGCAATCGAAACGCTGGACATCGACCACCTGAACAAGGGTGCGTACATCCGCAACACGCTTGCCGTTGACAAGAACGCAACGCGTGAAGAAGCGCTGATCGACATTTACCGTGTCATGCGTCCGGGTGAGCCACCAACCCTTGAAACCGCTGAGGCGCTGTTCTCCGGTCTGTTCTTCGATGATGAGCGTTTTGACCTGTCAGCCGTTGGTCGTGTGAAGATGAACATGCGCCTGGCAGCCACGGCTCGCGAAGGTGAGCAGGGGCTGTTTAACACCGAAGATACCCTTCGTGTCTTGCGCAAGGAAGACATCCTCGAAATCGTGCGCAACCTGTCTGAGATGAAAGACGGTCGCGGCGACATCGACGACATCGATAACCTCGGCAACCGTCGTGTTCGCTCCGTGGGCGAGCTGATGGAAAACCAGTACCGTGTTGGTCTGCTGCGTATGGAGCGGGCGATCAAGGAGCGCATGTCCTCGGTCGATATCGACACTGTCATGCCGCAGGACGTTATTAACGCAAAGCCAGCCGCTGCTGCGGTACGCGAGTTCTTTGGCTCGTCCCAGCTTTCGCAGTTCATGGACCAGACCAACCCGCTGTCCGAGATTACGCACAAGCGTCGTCTTTCAGCGCTTGGCCCAGGTGGTTTGACGCGTGAGCGTGCGGGCTTTGAAGTTCGTGACGTGCACCCAACCCACTATGGCCGGATCTGCCCGATTGAAACGCCGGAAGGTCCAAACATTGGTCTGATCAACTCATTGGCGACTTATGCTCGTGTGAATCAGTACGGCTTTATTGAGTCCCCATACCGCAAGGTCGAGAAGGGCCAGGTGACGGACGAGGTCGTCTACCTCTCCGCGATGGAAGAGCAGCGTTACACCGTCGCTCAGGCCAACGCGCCAATCGACGCCAAGAACTTCCTGACCGAAGACCTGCTTACGGCGCGTTCCAATGGTGAATTCGTGGTTGCACTGCCGACCGACGTTGATCTGATCGACGTTTCGCCAAAGCAGCTGGTGTCCGTTGCAGCGTCTCTGGTGCCATTCCTGCAAAACGATGACGCTAACCGTGCTCTGATGGGCTCGAACATGATGCGTCAGGCGGTTCCGCTGATCCGTGCTGAGGCGCCGTTCGTTGGTACCGGTATGGAAGCAACGGTTGCGCGGGATTCCGGTGCAACGGTTATCGCCCGTCGCTCGGGCATCATTGACCAGGTTGATGCAGGCCGTATCGTAATCCGTGAAATGGACTTCAACACCGACACAGAAACCGGCGTTGAAATCTATCGCTTGTCCAAGTTCCAGCGTTCCAACCAGTCTACCTGTATCATCCAGCGCCCGCTGGTGAAGGTCGGCGACAAGGTGGAGAAGGGTGACATCATCGCTGATGGTCCTTCTACGCATCTGGGTGAGCTGGCGCTGGGTCGTAACGTGCTCGTGGCCTTCATGCCTTGGCAGGGTTACAACTTTGAGGATTCCATCCTGATCAACGAGCGCATCGTGCGTGACGACGTATTCACGTCGATCCACATCGACGAATACGAAGTGATGGCGCGCGATACCAAGCTTGGTCCGGAAGAAATCACCCGTGATATTCCAAACGTGGGTGAAGACGCTCTGCGTAACCTCGATGAAGCCGGCATCGTCTATGTCGGTGCAGAAGTGCAGCCGGGTGATATCCTGATCGGTAAGGTCACGCCAAAGGGTGAAAGCCCGATGACCCCGGAAGAAAAACTGCTGCGTGCGATCTTTGGTGAAAAAGCCTCTGACGTGCGGGACAGCTCCCTGCGACTGCCGCCGGGTGCTGTGGGTACCATCGTTGACGTCCGTGTCTTCTCCCGCCGTGGTGTGGACAAGGACGAGCGTGCGCTGGCTATTGAGCGTCAGGAAATCGAAACGCTGGCCAAAGACCGGGATGACGAACGTGCGATTATCGAGCGTTCCTTCTACTCCCGTCTCAAGGACGTGCTCATGGGGCAGGTCGTGCAGGACGGACCAGAAGGCATCCAGAAGGGTGCATCCATCGACGAAAGCATCCTCGGTCAGTTTACGCCGGGCCAGTGGCGTCAGATCGCTGTCGAGAACGACGAAGCGATGAAGGTTCTGGAGAATCTGCGTCAGGAGTTCGACGACAAGGTCGACGTGATCCAGCGTTGGTTCGAAGACAAGGTTGAGAAAATCCAGCGTGGTGATGAACTGCCGCCGGGTGTTCTGAAGATGGTCAAGGTCTACGTCGCGGTGAAGCGCAAGCTGCAGCCGGGCGACAAGATGGCCGGTCGCCACGGTAACAAGGGTGTAATCTCCAAGATTAACCCATCCGAAGACATGCCGTTCCTCGAAGACGGTACCCCGGTTGACATCGTGCTCAACCCACTGGGCGTACCATCGCGGATGAACATCGGTCAGATCCTTGAAACCCACCTCGGTTGGGCTGCACGGGGCATCGGTCGCCAGATCGGTGATGCGCTGCGGGCTTACAAGATGGGTCGCGAAGGCGCTATGGCCGAGATTAACCAGCGCCTCTCGGATGTTTATGATCCAGAAGAGCTGGAAGGTCTGGAAGATGGTGACAAGCTGGAAATCGCCAGCAACGTCACTTCCGGTGTTCCTTTCGCCACGCCAGTGTTCGACGGTGCCAAGGAAACCGACATCGTGAAGATGTTGGAATACGCAGGTCTGGACGGCTCGGGTCAGGTGCAGTTGTACGATGGTCGCACGGGGGATCCTTTCGATCGTCCGGTAACCGTGGGCTACAAGTACCTGCTTAAGCTCCATCACCTCGTGGACGACAAGATCCACGCGCGTTCCATTGGTCCATACTCGCTTGTGACGCAGCAGCCATTGGGCGGTAAAGCTCAATTCGGCGGCCAGCGCTTCGGTGAGATGGAAGTGTGGGCGCTGCAGGCATACGGCGCGGCTTACACGCTGCAAGAGATGCTGACGGTGAAGTCGGATGACGTAGCGGGTCGTACCAAAGTGTACGAGTCCATCGTTCGTGGTGATGACAACTTCGAAGCCGGTATTCCTGAGTCCTTCAACGTATTGATCAAGGAACTCCGTGCGCTGTGTCTCAACGTGGACTTGCGCCAGAGCAACGTGATCGAAAACGGTGAAATGGGCGAAGAACCGACGCTTCAGTCTGTCTTCGGCGAAGATGCGCGAGCACCAAGCCAGCGTCCACCGGAAGACATCAATCCGTTCGAGTAAGCCGCGACCACCATCGCGAAGAGGCAGGGAGCGCTGAAACGCGCTCCCTCAACGCCTCAAAAAGCCAGCAGAATTCACCCCTATATGGGAGCCTGACATGAACGAAATCAGCAAAATCTTTGGCCAGGAATCCGGTCTGGAGTCCTTTGACAGCCTTAAGATCAGCATCGCCAGCCCAGAGCGCATTCGCTCTTGGTCCTTTGGCGAGGTAAAGAAGCCTGAGACCATCAACTACCGTACTTTCAAGCCAGAACGTGATGGCCTGTTTTGTGCGAAGATTTTTGGCCCGGTAAAGGACTACGAATGCTTGTGCGGCAAGTACAAGCGGATGAAATACAAAGGCGTCATCTGTGAGAAGTGCGGCGTAGAAGTTACGCTGTCCAAGGTCCGTCGCGAGCGTATGGGTCACATCGACCTCGCAGCGCCGGTTGCTCACATCTGGTTCCTCAAGTCCCTGCCGTCCCGCATCGGTCTGATCCTCGACATGACGCTCAAGGATCTGGAGCGCGTGCTGTACTTCGAAAGCTTTGTTGTTGTGGATCCGGGTGTCACGAACCTGGCCATGCACCAGCTGCTGTCCGAAGAGCAGTACTATCAGGCTCAGGACGACTTCGGTGAAGACAGCTTTACCGCGAAAATCGGTGCAGAAGCACTGAAGCACCTGCTGATGGATCTTGATCTGCCTTTCGAGAAGGAAACGCTGCGTCACGAACTGCGCGAGACCAACTCCGAAGCGAAGCGGAAGAAGCTGGTAAAGCGTCTTAAGCTGATCGAGAGCCTTGTTGAATCCGGTTCCAAGCCTGAGTGGATGGTTCTGGACGTGCTGCCGGTTATCCCGCCAGAGCTGCGCCCGCTGGTGCCGCTGGACGGTGGTCGCTTTGCAACGTCTGACCTCAACGACCTGTACCGTCGAGTGATCAACCGGAACAACCGTCTGAAGCGTCTGATCGAACTGCGCGCGCCTGACATCATCATCCGTAACGAAAAGCGGATGCTGCAGGAATCCGTTGATGCGCTGTTTGATAATGGCCGTCGTGGCCGTGTGATTACTGGTGCGAACAAGCGCCCGCTGAAATCACTCTCCGACATGCTCAAGGGCAAGCAGGGTCGCTTCCGTCAGAACCTGCTGGGCAAGCGCGTAGACTACTCCGGTCGTTCCGTGATCGTGGTGGGTCCGACGCTCAAGCTGCACCAGTGTGGTTTGCCAAAGAAGATGGCGTTGGAACTGTTCAAGCCGTTCATCTACGCCAAGCTCGAACTCTACGGTCTCGCTTCGACCATCAAAGCGGCCAAGCGGATGGTTGAGAAAGAGCGTCCAGAGGTTTGGGATATCCTCGAAGAGGTTATTCGTGAGCACCCGGTCATGCTGAACCGTGCACCAACGCTGCACCGCCTTGGCATTCAAGCGTTTGAGCCTGTACTGGTCGAAGGTAAGGCTATCAACCTGCACCCGCTTGTTTGTACCGCCTTCAACGCTGACTTTGATGGTGACCAGATGGCTGTACACGTGCCTCTGTCGCTGGAAGCTCAGCTTGAAGCACGCTGCCTGATGATGTCCACCAACAACATCCTCTCTCCTTCCAACGGCGAGCCGATCATCGTGCCGAGCCAGGATATCGTACTGGGTATTTACTACCTGTCGATCGAAGGTGAGGAAGATGAAATCGGCACGGGTTCCGTATTCGGTTCCGCGCAGGAAGTTCAGCACGCGCTTGCTGCTGGTGCAGTTTCCATGCACGCGCAGATCCGCGCTCGTGTGCCGGACTTGGACGAAAACGGCCAACCATGCCTCCGCGTGCGTGAAACCACGCCGGGTCGCGTGCTGCTGGCCGATGTTCTGCCGAAGCCAATGGCGATTTCCTTTGATCTGGTGAACAAGGTTCTTACCAAGAAGGAAACCTCCAAGCTGATCAACGGCATCTACCGTGCAACCGGTCAGAAAGACACCGTACTGTTTGCTGATGCGCTGATGAACCTCGGGTTCCAGCACGCAGCAGCGGCAGGCATTTCCTTCGGCAAGGACGACCTCGTTATCCCTGACAACAAGTGGGATATCGTGGGTGAAGCTCAGGACCAGATTAAGGACTTCGAGCAGCAGTATCAGGATGGTCTGATCACCTCGGGTGAGAAGTACAACAAGGTTGTCGACGTTTGGTCCCAGTGCACCGAGCGCGTGACCGAAGCCATGATGGAAGGCATCTCCCGTAAGAAGGGTAAAGAGATGAACTCCGTTTACATGATGGCGCACTCTGGTGCTCGTGGCTCGATTACCCAGATGCGTCAGTCGGCTGCAATGCGTGGTCTGCTGTCCAAGTCTGACGGTACCATCATCGAAACGCCGATCATCTCGAACTTTAAAGAGGGCCTGACAGCACTCGAGTACTTCAACTCCGCCAACGGTGCGCGTAAGGGTCTGACGGATACGGCACTCAAGACGGCTAACTCCGGTTACCTGACGCGTCGTTTGGTGGACGTGGCGCAGGATGCCGTGATCATCGAAGACGACTGTGGCACGACCAATGGTCTGGCCAAGCGCGCCTTTGTTGAGGGCGGTGACGTCAAGGTTTCCTTGGGCGAACAGATCCTTGGCCGTACGGCAATCGGCGACATCACCGTGCCGGCAACGGGTGAAGTGCTGGTGCACGACGGTGAGATGGTTGTCGAAGCCGACGTGCACGCCATCGATAACTCCAAAATTGACGAAGTGGTCATCCGCTCCGTTCTGACCTGTGAGACCCGCAACGGCATCTGTGCCAAGTGTTACGGCCGTGACCTGGCGCGCGGTGAAGCTGTGAACATGGGTGAAGCTGTGGGCGTTATCGCGGCGCAATCCATCGGTGAGCCTGGTACTCAGTTGACCATGCGTACCTTCCACATCGGTGGTGCGGCGCAGGGTGGTTCCGAGCAGTCCACCATCGAAGCGCCGGTTGATGCGAAAGTGGTTATCCGTAACCCGAACGTCGTAACCGACCGTGATGGCCGTTTGGTTGTCATGGGGCGCAATACCGAGCTTTCGCTCGTCGATGACGACGGTCGCGAGCGTGCGAACTTCCGACTGGTATACGGTTCCCGTATCACCGTGAAGGAAGGTCACATGGTCCGCGCTGGTGACAAGCTGGCTGAGTGGGATCCGTACACGGTTCCAATCATCGCGGAGAAGCCGGGTAAGGTGAACTTCATGGAGCTTGTCGAAGGCATCTCCATGAAAGAAGTGACCGACGAAACCACGGGTATTTCCAGCCGCGTTGTAACCGACTGGAAGCAGCAGCCGCGGGGTGAAAACCTGCGTCCGCGTGTAACCCTGCGTGACGAAGATGGCGAAGTGATCCAGCTGAGCAACGGCATGGAAGCCCGTTACTTCCTTTCCGTTGACGCTATTCTCTCGGTTGAGCCGGGTCAGGAAGTGAAGGCTGGTGACGTTCTGGCCCGTATTCCAAAGGAAGGCTCCAAGACCCGCGACATTACCGGTGGTCTGCCACGGGTGGCCGAGCTGTTCG
>JBMTIF010000032.1:0-10741 GCA_049437045.1 Alphaproteobacteria bacterium
GCGAAACGAGTGAACTTTCATGCACCGCACCTTTAATTCAAGGTGCGGTGTTTTTCGTTTTTGCAATGAACGCCGCGGGCCCGGTCGATGCCTAAAAACGAGCGCCTTTCTTAACGCTTGGTGACAGGCAGCTCCGTAATTGTGAGGCGAGAGACGACGCCGGCCCGCGAGGGTTCTAAGACCGCGGTTAATGGTCCTTTGCTTGGATCCATCACTCCTCGATAATGGCCACCGCTCGAGTGAAACCGGCTGAGGCCGCTTTGATCTTGAAAGGGAAGCAGGAGACGGTGAAACCGGTGCTGGGCAGCGCTTCGAGGTTGCTCAGCTTTTCGATGTGACAATAGCCGATATCCATGCTGGCCCGGTGGCCTTCCCAGATCAGTGACGCGTCCCCGGTCTCTGCGTATCGCTTGGCTGTGACGGAAAAAGGTGCATCCCAGCTCCACGCATCGGTTCCGGTCAAACGCACGCCTTGTTCCAGCAGATGGAGCGTCGCATCCCGTCCCATACCGCAGCCTTTGAGCACGTAATCCGGCTGTCCATAGTGCGCAGCAGCAGAGGTGTTTACCAGCACGATATCCAGCGGCGACAGGCTGTAGCCAATACGGTCCAGCTCAGCATCAATATCGTCTGGCGTGACCAGATAACCATCTTCGAAGTGACGAAAATCCAGCTTGACCCCCGGCGCAAAGCACCACTCAAGCGGCACTTCATCGATGGTAATGGCCCGCTCCCCGCCGTTCATGGTTGAGTGGTGATGATAGGGCGCGTCTAGGTGCGTGCCGTTGTGAGTGTAGATACTCAGCTTCTCAATCGCCCAACCTTCGCCCATGGGCAGATCTTCCCGCTTCAAACCGGGAAAGAAGGATATGACCTGATCGGCAGTGTCGGAATGAGCCATGTACTCAATTTCTGGCAACATGATTGGCGGGTCGGATTGGATGTCTGCTTCCAGAGCAACGGAAAGATCAACAAATCTGCGAGGCATGATAACTCCCACCGCCCCAAAAAGACGGCTGCGATTGAAGGGAAAGCGATAACAGCAGACAAGCATCATCACCGCAAAGGGTGCTGCCATTTAGCTCTGTAATCGCGCGAACGGATCACTGTTGCGCCTATTGAAAGTACTTGGTCTTCAAGGAAATCGCCACGTTGCCCTTAACCTGCACAGCTACTTGCTCGAAAGACGGAACGCCGAAAATCAGCCGTGGATTCCGGGAAAAACCAACGCCTTCGGTCGGCAGCAACCCGGATCGACCGGTGGAGCCATTTTCGTCTTCGTCGTGAAGAATGATGACAGCGTAAGCCCCAGCCGCCAAAGGTAGGCGGAACCGAACCACACCCTTGGTCGCTGGCACGCTGCCCGTTACCCGGCACGCGACCATGTTGGTGATCGATTGCTCGTACTCATCCATTTGACAGATGTTGTACTGGACGACCCCTTCGCCGTTGCGCAGGCCCTCGACAGAAATCGACAGCGACTGCGCTGCTGCATGCGCCCCCAAAAACGCCGCTACGGCCCCTGCTATAATGGTGCAGAACGATAGTAACTTCATGACCCGATGACTGCTCCGACTGTTAAGGGATACCGCTCAGGTTCTGATTTAAGAGTGCCCCTGCGAAAGACCCAAGGCTTTTCGTCCTTAGGCGACGAGGGCTTCTTCATCTTCCCGCCGTCACCGCTTCAAACCTGTGCGCCAGGTCGGGGCCAAAAGCATGAAAATGAGAGCGCCGAAGCCGCGATCATTGCTGATGAATGCGCTCGCCCTTGGGCGAGGGTGTGGTCGTTTGGATGCAGCTGTATTGCCTAGGGAGTATATTCGGGTCACTCTGAAGCCTGCTGCACAGGGAGAGGGGCTGACGGAAATGGGCGAGAGTGATCGTTGGGATGTTATTGTCGTTGGTGCGGGTATTGCCGGCGCTTCTGTTGCCGATGCACTGGCTCCTGAATGTCGCGTGGTCGTGCTCGAACGCGAACCTCAGCCTGGCTACCATACAACAGGCCGGTCCGCGGCCTTGTTTGCACCGGTTTATGGCCCCGCGCCGATCCGCGCCCTGACCCGCGCATCCGCAGCCTTTATGGCTGAACCGCCCGAAGGGTTTGCAGACAGCCCTATTCTCACGCCCAGAGGCGCACTGTTCATGGCGCGAGAAGATCAATTGCCGGATTTAACGGCACTGTACGATGAACTGCGGGCAGAAGGCAATTTCGAAGAACTCGACGGCACCGGAATTCGTCGTTTTCACCCCTTGGTGCGCGAGGGCTATGCCGTCGCGGGGCTTTATGATGAGAACTGCCAGGACATTGACGTTGCCACCCTCCATCAGGGATTTTTGCGCAGAGCACGCGCCCGGGGCTGCTCCATCGTGACCAATGCCGAGGTAACGGCGCTCGAAGAACTGGCGGATGGATGGAAAGTTCACACGACAGCAGGGATCTTTGAAGCACCTTGCGTGATCAATGCAGCGGGAGCTTGGGCTGATGAGCTGGGTAAAATGGCCGACGCGGAACCAATTGGTCTGGTACCGAAGCGGCGCACGGCGATGCAGATAACCGCACCCAATGGCGCAGACGTTAAAACGTGGCCGATTGCCGTGGATGTCAGCGAAGAATTCTATGTCAAGCCCGTGGCCCAGCAACTCCTGCTTTCCCCAGCCAATGAAGACCCGGACGTGCCTTGCGACGTGCAACCAGATGAAATGGATATTGCCATCTGTGTGGATCGGGTTGAGCGGGCTTTTGATTTAAAGGTAGGCCGGATCGAGACCCGATGGGCCGGTTTGCGGAGTTTCGTTGCCGACAAGTGTCCGGTTGCTGGTTTTTCAGCGAAGGTCCCAGGCTTTTTCTGGCTAGCAGGACAAGGCGGATATGGCATTCAGACCGCACCAGCGCTTGGCGCGTTGGCAGCATCACTGGTTCTGGGCAAGCCATTGCCGACCTACATGGTGGATGAAGGGGTTGAGCTATCCAGCCTAGCCCCCGAGCGGCTGTCATAGATTTTAGTCCTCCAGAGAGGCTCCACAGCGCCTTCACCAACTCGAAAAATCAAAGGACAAGACCCATCATTCAATCAATCGATCACATTGTGCTTTCAGCAACCGACTTGAAAAAGACCGTCTGGTTCTACTGTGATGTTTTGGGGATGGAGCTGCAAAAATTTGTCCCGCCGGGCGGGGGAGAGGCGCGGATGGCGCTTTGCTTTGGCGCGAATAAAATCAACCTGCATGATGTTCAGAATCCCTTCGAACCTCATGCCGGACGGCCCATCGCTGGCTCCCTTGATATCTGCCTGCTCAGCGATGTGCCGGTTGAAGAATGGTGCACGCGAATTCCTGAGTTTGGCTTGGAAGTCGAGCTTGGTCCCGTCCAACGCACGGGCGCAACGGGACCATTGCGCTCCATTTACCTGCGTGATCCGGACCAAAATCTTGTGGAGATTTCAAACCGGATCGACTGAACCTGAGGCTCAGGAAAGTTGGCATGCTGTTTAGACCACCAACGCATATCCGGACGACAACCGCTCGATGTGCGCAAATTTCGGCGTAAGCATATGTCCGCTGGTGCAGAGAAGCTGGTCTGCACTCACCATGTCGAGCATCCGCTGCCGAGACGCCAAGGCCATCTCACCATCGACATCAAATATGGTCGCCACGCGCGGATCAATCAGTTGCATGACCTGAACATGCATAATGTCACCCAGATGGATCAGACTGTCAGAACCACTGTCGACGCGGAATCCGGCATGGCCGGGGGTGTGGCCCGGAATGCCGACAGCCGTGACGCCCGGAATGAGTTCAGCATCTGCCGCCACGCTCTCAACCTGTCCGTCATAAGCGCCCAGTACCGCCTGAGCCAGTCCAGCCCAATCTGCCCCGTTGACCTCAACCGCATCAAAGTTGCCCTCGGCCCAAAAACGGCGCTCAACGTCGAGGACTTTGACAGCTGCGTTTTCAAAAACGGCTCCGCCCTCCGGCGTCAGGGCACCGGCAACGTGGTCCGGGTGCAAATGGGTGAAGAACAGGTCGGTGACATCGGCAGGCTGGACCCCTGCTTCGGCCAGTGCGTCTACAAGAAACCCACAGGTCGGTCCGAACAACTCCCTCGCCCCGGCATCGACCAACATGACACGGTCGCCTGAGCGGATCAGATGAGCGTTGATGTTGGTCTGTGAAAGCGCGTTGTTTTCATCTGCGGCTATGGTCGATGCATCGTCTTCGGCTAGGTTGAGCAGCATGTCCTTGGGCAGAACAAGCTCGCCATCGCGAAGTGCCGTTACGGTGATTGAACCAATGGAAATCTCTGAAACCCGCGACATTACTTTTCCCTCCGACATAAGTTCTTTTACTGCTGCCCTTTGATAGTAACCTTCAACAGTGGATGGACAATAACATGCCAGACTTAATTCAGACTTTGCGACCTGAATCTCTCCAATAAGGCTCCCGCAGACGGGCTTTGAAGATTTTTCCACTGTCTTCGCGGGGTAAGGCGTCGTGAAAATCAATCACCCGAGGGTGTTTGAAACGCGCGAGTTTTCCGTCAAGAAACTGCAAGACTTCCTGAGCATTCGGGTTCCAGCCTTGTGACGGTTCAACCGCCGCAACGATCTTTTCACCAAATTCTGGATCAGGCGCGCCAAACACAGCAACATCGCGGATAAAGGGCGCGCGCATCAGGATCGCCTCGATCTCAGCTGGGAAGATATTGGCACCGCCCGAGATGATCATGTCCTTCTTTCGATCAGTGATGAACAAGTAGCCATCCTCATCGACCCAGCCCAAATCACCGACAGAGATGTGGCCCTGTTTCTCGGCACTTTTGCGGCCTGCCGGGTCATTGGAATAGTCAAAATCACCAAAGACATCCATCCGGGCGTAGATTTCGCCGACCTCGCCCGCAGGCAGTTCTTGCCCGTCTGCATCAAGGATCAGCAAGGTTCCCCCCATCTGCATCCGTCCCGCCGTTCCCGGACGTTCCAGAGCATCCGCTGAGGACGCCATTGTCATGAAGCCGATTTCCGAGGCGCCATAGGTCTCCCAAAACACTGGCCCCCACCAATCGATCATGGCTTGCTTGAGGTCTTGAGGCCAAGGTGAACCGGTAGAGATGCAGAACTCCACGGAAGACAGGTCGTGTCGCCTCCGATCTGCCTCGGGCAGCTTCAGCAGGCGGCTCATCATAGTCGGCACAAGGTAAATGTGCGTGATCTGCTGTGTCTCAATCGTCGCCAGAAATCCATGCGGGTCAAATTTTGGCGCTATGATTGTTGAAACCCCCGGACTAACCAGCGCGGCACTGGTCAGGGTCGAGGGCGCAGAGTGATAAATCGGCGCAGCGGTGAAAAACCGGGAACCGGGCTTAAATTGCATCATTTCTGAACCAATCCGCACCAGCGCTTCGCTGAAATCCCGGCGCGGGCCAGTGGCTTGCCGCCGAATGCCTTTGGGCCGCCCGGTGGAGCCAGACGTGTAGCGCATCAAAGGCCGCATGAGCGCCCTGTCCTCGCACGGTTCACTGGCATCCACCAAAGCGCTCCATTCGGGGTAGTCCGCGCCATCTTGCGCCGCTGCGTCACTGATCTCGTAGGCCGCACGCAGCCTCGCCTCGGGGGTGACGGCGATAACCTGACGGCCTTTTAACGCCGGGGCAGCATCCGCGATCAGATCCCGATGGATGATGACAGTCTCAGCCCCGCTATCCGCGCAAATGGCTTCGATTTCTTCAGCTGCGCCATGCCAGTTCAGGGCCACGAGAATGGTGCCCGCTTGCGCTGCTGCTCGCATGATTTCCATCTGAGTCAAATCGTTGCGCATGATCAGCGCGACTGGAACATCCTCACCGCAGCCCAGCGCATTCAGGACACTGGCACCCTTGGCTGCACGCGCCTGCAACGCCGCATGCGAGATTGTCCGATCGAAGTCTCCAACCACTGCTTCAAACATGGACCCCTGCTTTCCCCTCGATCAGCTCATTGCCCTTATATTAGGAGGGTCATGCTAATCAGGGCCAGCCCTGAGAAGACTATTTGCACCGCTAAAGCGCGGGTTGTGCTTCAGCGGGAAAGAAAACTAAGGTTGTTGGTAAGACAGTTGTCATGACCACCACACCGCGGGAGACCCAAACAGCGTGATCGACTTTTATTCAGACACCAAAACCCGGCCATCCCGGAAAATGCGCGAAGCCATGCTCGATGCGCCTGTCGGCGACGAGCAGAAGGGAGAGGATCCCACCACCCGCGCTCTGGAAGAGTGCGTCGCCGATCTGCTGGGCAAGGAGGCGGCGGTCTTCCTGCCGTCTGGCACAATTTGCAACGAAATTGCTCTGCGGGTCTGGATGAAACCGGGGGAGATGCTGATCGGGGATCGTGCCTGTCACATCATCACGTCAGAAGGCGGCGCACCCGCTGCGCTGGCTGGGGCTATGACCCACCCGCTGGACACGGTCGATGGGATTTTTGACGCAGACGCGGTTCGGAGCGCCATCAGCACGCATGGTCGCTACGCCCCGCGTACCAGCCTGTTGTGCACCGAGCAGACCTTTAACCTCAAAGGCGGCGTGGTCTGGCCTGTCGAGAAGTTGGATGCCGTCGCGGAGGTCGCCCACGCGTCTGGATTGGCGACCCATATGGACGGCGCACGGCTGATGAATGCTGTTGTTGCCTCTGGCGTCGAAGCTGCGCGACACGCGACGGGGTTCGACAGCGTCTGGATCGATTTTACCAAAGGGCTGGGCGCCCCCGTTGGCGCTGCGCTGGCCGGATCAAAGGACTTCATCGAAGAAGCCTGGCGCCTGAAACAGCAAATGGGCGCGGCCATGCGCCAATCTGGTGTGATCGCCGCCATGTGTCAGTATGCGCTGGACCACAACGTGGAACGGCTGGAAGAGGATCATAAACTGGCCGCTGAGCTGGCTGACCGCATTGAGGCGCTTCCCCATATTGCCCACGTGACCAAGCCCCAAACCAATCTCGTTTTCTTCGATATCGCTGATAGCGGCCCCACGGCTGAAGAATTGGCTGCATCATGTGAGAGTAAAGGCGTTCAAATCGGTGCCTTTGGCGCAAAACGCGTTCGACTGGTGACGCATCTGGACGTCGGGCCAGCCGATCTTGACCCTCTTTGTGAAGCGCTCGCTCATGGTTTGGGCCAAAGCTGAGCAAGCGCTCCCCAAGTTTCATAGGTCTAGGCGGCGGCAGTCATGGTCACCACCACGTTGCCGCGCTTGCGCTCCATATCCACGCGTGCATGCGCCTGTTGGATATCAGAAAGCGGGTACGTGCTGTCGATCACTGCCGTGAGAACGCCGGTTTCGACCATGACCATCAGCCGTTCGAGATCTTGTGCCGATGGGTTGGATGTTCCAGTCAGGCAGCGCTGTCCCGTGGCTTTCTTGCTGAACTCAGCGCGCATGGTGGGCCAGAAATCTGCAATGACCATCAGAAACAGCCCCTGCGCCGACAAGCATTGCCGAACCTCGTGCCAATCAAGATTGCCTACGCAATCAACGATCTTGTCATAGTCCGCCAGTTCACGGTCATCGAGGAAGTTGACTTGGGTGTAGTCATAGACCTTCGACGCGCCCAGCTCCCTGACCAGAGCTTCATTCTTACCGCTGCAAACCCCCGTCACGATCGCACCATGATGGACCGCAAGCTGCACAATCGCCGCGCCGACAGAGCCGGAAGCACCGTTGACCAGCACCTTTTCACCCGGCTGAATGTCTCCGAGTTGTTCGAGAAAATAGAGCGCCGTATGACCGCCAAAGACCACGGAAGCTGCATCCTCTAACCGGACTGCATCAGGCACCAGCGCGATGGCGGCTTGTTGGTCCAGACGCACGAACTGAGCATGTGCACCGGTCGAGTTGGGCATGGAGGCAACGACCCGCTGACCAACCTCAAACCGGGAAACTGCCGCACCGACCTGCACAATTTCGCCTGTCAAAGAAGACCCAAGAACCTGCGTATTTTTGCGCGGACCAAAGATACCAAACATCAATCGTACCAGCGGGACAAAACCAGCGGGAACGCGCATGCCTCTGATCCGGCTGTCGCCTGAATTGACAGTGGTTGCGTGGGTGCGGATCAGCACGTCCTCTGGTCCGATTTCGGGCTTTGGTTGGTCCTTTACAGTCACGACTTCAGGTCCGCCGTAGCGGGTAAATACTGCTGCTTTCATTGTTCTTACTTTTCAGTCTGGGTAGTGGGGTTTTTGGTGGTGGTTTCGCCCTCGATGCTGACTTGGAAAACCTCTTCCAGTGGTACGTCAAACACGTGCGCGATCAGGAAGGCCAACTCCAGCGAAGGTCCGTACTTGGCCTTTTCGATGGCCACGATGGTCTGACGCGTGACGCCAACCCGTTCTGCCAGATCTTTTTGCGTCATCTCATCCGCATCAAATCTAAGCCGTCGAATGTTATTGGAGATGCCGATTTTTATCTTGCCCATCAGACAGCGCTCCAGCGGTAAAAGATCAGCATCAGGATACTTTCAAAAATGGTCCCGACCGCGAACGACAAGACGATGAACTGCAAAACCACCAGCGGAACCACGCCCAGCGCCAATGCAATCATGCTCGCCACAAAGCCCATGCCGATGATGGTGTAAGACACCCGAACAGCCCGCAGTTCCAACATCCGATCGCGCTCGTCGATTACGTTGCTGGGCTTAGGCTCGCGGGTGATGATGCTGATCCCGATGCTGGTCAGGATCTGGACGCCGATATTCAGAAAGACGCCGCCAAAGATGAGCACAAGAATGCCGCGACCAATCGTTGTTGCCGCAGTTTCCGTGCCCAGCAAACCACCGTCAATGGCGCGCCAAACCCAGAAGAAATAGGCGCTGAAGATGATGATCCCCGCCAGCAAATTGCCAATGGCCTGTCGTTCTTGATAGGTCATGTTTCTTTGTCCTTGTGTCTTTGTTTTATTACTTGGTGTAAAGTATTTCATACATCATCTATGACGCTCACCCGAATGAGTCAAATATTTTTTACACAGAGTATTAAATCTTTGACGATTGCAGTCCTGCGTAAGGCGCATTGGAAGACGAGCGTCGGCCCTGACGACGAATTAATAGTGCTAACGAACAACTCAGCGCGTTTCTGGGATACTGTCCCAACTGCACTCATGCTTTCACCAAACGACGGTCTGCAGTGATCGAAGAAGGAGACGTCCAATCAAAGTCATCGTGACAGCAGGCGGAAGCGGACTTGGTGCTGCGATTTCGGATGCGTTCTTGCGAGAAGGCGCGCGGGTCAGTTCCTGCGACATTTCTGCTGAGGCGGTTGAACGCCGCCAGAGTGAACGCAAAGACCTGTTGATCGAACAGATAGATGTTCGGGATGACACGGCGCTACGCGATTGGACAAGCCGCAGCATTGCTGCTTTGGGTGGTTGCGACGTACTGATCAACAACGCAGGCGTAGCCGGACCGGTCGGACCGGTTGAGGACATTGATCTCGATGGTTGGCGTGATTGTCTGCAGATCAATCTGGACGCGCAGCTGGTAACAGCTCAGGCCGTGATCCCGACCATGAAAGCCCAAAGGTCCGGCGTCATCCTCAACATGTCCTCGACATCCGGCTTATACGGCACCCCTAACCGCGCCGCCTATACGGCCAGCAAATGGGCGGTCATCGGATTTACCAAAACACTCGCCATCGAACTGGGTCCTTTTGGCATTCGCTGCAATGCCATTTGCCCAACCTCGGTCGAAGGCGAGCGGATCGATCGCGTCCTCGCCGCCCAATCACAGGTGACTGGCAAGTCCGTCAGCGAAGTTCGAGATGATTACACGGCGGGGACCAGCTTACGCCGCTTCGCCCGCGCTTCAGAAATTGCCGATATGTGCTGTTTTTTGGCATCGAACAGCGCAGCTTTTGTGTCAGGGCAGGCCATAGCGGTGGATGGCAATACGGAAACCTATCGCCTGGAATAGGCACGCCCTAACACCTTTCATCTTTCACAGACTGCTTCGCAGAAAAGACAGCGCTGAAAGCACCACGACTAGGATCAGGCCCCCCGCCATCGCGAAGTTTATCCATAACTGCACGCGCTGTGACAAATTGAGTTGGTGCAGCCGGACCCCAGCCCACAACCACATCAGATGCATGGGGATCCAGATCATATTGGCAATCAGGATCTTGGTACCAAGCTCAAACCAAACGGCTTCCGGGGCATAGTTGAACCCCATGACCACAGAGGTAATGACGGCATAGGCCTTGGGGTTCACGATTTGAATGAACACACCACCCCATAAGCCCGGCGGACGGCTTGACGTCAGGAAGGCGAGCTTGACCCCGGCAAAAGCAATTTTACTGGCCAGATAAAGCAGGAACAGCATCGACGCAGCCATCAGCACACTGCGCAGCCAAGGGACGGAAAACAGCAGCGCGGCAAGGCCAGATACGACCGCCAGAAGCACAAGATTGATGCCAATGAGCGAGCCAACGACAAACCCGATGGACCGCCGGAACCCATAGGACGCACCAAACCCCGCAGCAGTGAGAACCGCTGGACCGGGCGTAAACATCAGAAAAATCAGGGCCAAAGCATAGCTGAGCATGCATTCCCATTAAGCAACGAAGACGGACTCGACAATGATAAAAGCCCGTGCGGCATGCGCACGGGCTTTTTTGGAGGGTGAACCAGAGATTGCTGGGTCTGGGAGGTTTGGTCCACCTGAGAAACTTTTTTGCCGTCTACATGACCCTGAACTAGCGGTTCTCCAGAAGCACGTGAAGG
>JBMTIF010000033.1:0-10655 GCA_049437045.1 Alphaproteobacteria bacterium
GGAAATCACGGCTCAGGGGCTGGGAACACTACGAAACAGCGTGCAGGACGCGACGAAGATCGAACCGTGGACCTTTGGACTCAGTGACTTCATGACATACCTCGCCAAGCGGAACCTGCTTTAGGGGATGTTCCTCAACGCCAATGGGGGTTTGACCACGCCATCTGGCCCGCACGATTGCAAAGCGTGACCCGGAACCAATCCGACTTGAAGTTTGCCAGATCAAAGCGCGCAGCCGTGAGATTTTCACCATTTCGGCTCATTGTATTGGTCTGACTTCCCAAAACGCAGATGTGGCTAACGGGCGAGCACCGAATCTCCAGAACATCACCATCAAGCCAAATCGCTTCAAAGTCGGCTCCAGACGAGGAATAATAAGCACCGCTCTTCAAGGCAGCGACCAAGGCCGGCGCAGACAGGTTTTCTGCCGCTACCATGACCCATCCGCCGCCACCGTCGTCGATGCGAAAGTGTGAATCATCGGTCGCCGTGATCATCATCCTACGGCCTTCCTGCAGCAGATAATCCAAGGTCGCAGCACCACCACCCCGCATGCACTCAATGTGCGATGAATGGTTATAGATTTCGACACCATGCGCATGGCCGACAGTTGCCGCTTCTTCAGTGGTCAAGGTATACCACTCGGGATGGGCGATGGTCACAAAGGCACCTGCGGCGATGGCTCGACTGACCAGTTCCGGTGCGGTTTCCTGCTCATCTGCACATGCAAAATCCAAAGGCAGACCGTTGGCGACCATGTGCCAGAGATTGTCGTTGTCAAAGGCCTTACCCAGACAATGGATCTCGGCAGAAGGGAGGGTCACGAAGTCCGGTGTATCCAGCTCAGCCGTATCCAGCACAGTTTGCGCGCAAAATATCGGTTCCATCCAAAGATGGTCCGACAAACAGGTAAAATCGTAACCGAGTTCACGATACCGCGCGACCACCTGCTCAGCGGGCAAAGCACCGTCTGAATGGATCGAATGTCCGTGAAGGTTACCGCGAAAATAGCGGGTCACGGATCGATTAGGCAAAAGTTCCAGCATCTCAAGAAACTCCCTATAGTCGCCAAAACTTGATGGAATTTCACAGATTTTTGCAAGGCAAAATGCGCACTCTGACTGCATTTACAAACCCGAAAACGGCGATAGGCTATTTGTCAGCACAAACGCAATACTGACGGGGTAAGCATGACATCTTCACTGAATGTAAAAGACATGAAGCTGTATTCAGAGGCGCACAGCCTGTTGAACGATGTTGATGCACGAGGCTTCACAGCAGACAAGCCACTGGAACTCGACGTTGTCACTCAGTTCGACCAACTGCACTACCACGGCGTCGACAGTGTTCAAAAGGCCATCGACGATCTCGGGATTTCCAACTCAGATGACATTCTCGAAGTCGGTGCCGGCTGGGGTGGACCTTCTCGCTACATTGCTGCCAAAACCGGAGCCAAGCTCACCGCACTCGATCTGCAACAGGACTTCAGTACTGTTGGTGCGGAAATCACGCGCCGGTGCGGGTTATCGGAACTGGTCCATCACCAAACCGCAGACTTTCTGGAGGTTGATTACGCTGACAGGCGTTTTGACCACGTCGTCAGTTGGCTCGCGCTCTATCATATCCCGCGCCGGCCTGAATATACGGCCAAGATACATGACTTGCTGCGCCCGGGTGGAACACTGTTCATCGAAGACCTAACGCAGGGACCAGACCACTCTAAAACCGATGCCGACCTTCTGAAAAAAGAGTTGTTTTCAAGCTCTATGGTCAGCCACACAGACTACGTCCAAAGCCTCACCGATGCCGGTTTCGACATCATCTACGCGAACGACATGACCGCGGACTGGCGCGCCTTTACAAGCACACGGCTGGAACTCTTTGACCAGAACCGAGAGGCCTACATCGCCATCCACGGTGAAGCCCTTTTCGATGACAAGCGGCACTTCTACGCCAAAATAGTTGAATACTTCACGACTGCGGCCATTGGGGGAATACAGGTCGCTGCACGCCGGGCTTAGGGTTCGTGGTTTTGAAAACTCGCCCCTGCTTTAGACATGGCATCGAGTTGAACCTGCAGCGAACCATCGAGATCAATCTCCACCGAAAGATTCCGCAACAGAACGGTTTCAAATCCATGATCAACAGCATCCAATACCGACCAAGCGACGCAAAAGTCAGTGGCAATGCCGCACACAAAGCACCGCTTGATGCCCCGGCTCCGCAGATAGCCATCTAAACCCGTTTTGGTCTTCCGGTCATTCTCGACGAAGGCTGAATAGGAATCCAGTTGCTGCTGGCAGCCCTTGCGTATGATCAAGTGAGCGGCCTGCGTATCCAGATCCGGGTGGAACTCAGCCCCCCATGTGCCCTGAACACAATGATCAGGCCAGAGGGTCTGTGCCCCATAGGGCATTTCAATCTCAGTGAACGCTTCCGCGCCGGGATGACTGGAAGCAAAGGAAGAATGCCCGGCAGGGTGAAAGTCTTGCGTCATGACCACCGTTTGGAAGTTTCTAGCGAGCGCATTAATCGGCTGAACAATGGCTGCTCCGCCCTGCAAATCAAAGGCGCCGCCTTCGCAAAAGTCGTTTTGTACGTCCACGATAATCAGCGCATCGGTCGACTTGTAAGTGGTGGCCATGAGACCCTCCCTGCTCCGGTGTTCGCCCTGAACTGTACCAGCTTACGAACGGATAATGCCAAAGTGATTCGTTCGTAGTCGCATTAGGCGTTTTTCAATAGTTTTATCTCATTCATATGGCCGCGCAAATGAGGCCCAAAAATGCCCTATTTCCTGCCGATTTACACCTAACTACAGACCCATCGTCAGCGGTATTTATTCCCTATTACCAATGACATACATGCGCACCTAATCGGGGCCATTACAGGCCCGGAACGAACTTGAGTCGCGGCAAGGAACCAAGGGCCCCCATCTAGTCGTTTCCGCATAAAGTTAAGAATCGTAGCCGCCTCTGATTCCCTTGCCCATCAAGGACGCAACAAGAGACAAAAACATAAAAGATCCTTGGGCATGAGACACCTTTCAACTGCTACTTTCAAAGTAGCTGCGCTTACATTTGTAGCCTTTTCGATGGCTTCGTGTGACGTCATTGCGTCGCTCGACCTCGGGGCTGTAGGCGAAAGAAATGATCGAGCAGCGGAATACGCTCGCGAAGGCGACTTTGAGGATGAAGACTTCTTCTCCTCCCTGCCTTTGCTGGAGCGTCAGTGGCTGAAACGGGCTGAGTCCATGGCGGACAACCCCAGCTTTGACCCTCAGAAGCGCCCGGCGCTTGTGCCGCTAAACTTCCGCCAAATCCCCTGGAATAACGAAATTGCGCTCCTGCCTTCGGACGCCGACGCGCGCCTGTCCAGTGACTTCGGTTGGCGCGGTCTTTTCGGGTCCAAGGACTTCCACTCCGGCATCGACATCGTTGCAGATGCGCATACGGAGGTTTTCACGCCCATATCCGGTGAAGTGATCCACATCGCTTACGCCGGCAAGGACAGTGGTGTCGTCATCGCCGACGGAGAGCGGCAGTACACCTTCTGGCACGTCACACCTTGCAACACGATTTCCAAGGGTGACTACGTAACAGCAGGCACAAACGTGGGGAATCTTGTGCCTCTGGGCAGATCGACGCATCTGCATTATTCGATCCACCTAACGGGCCCCACACTGGATCATAGGCAGCGTGACGATTCAAACGCTGTCGATCCTCTTTCGCTCCTTGATTTATAGGGTGCGCGCGGGCTTCAGTTGCTGAAGTCCGCGTTTTTTTTTGCCTTTCCCCCTACTGCATCGCCTTTTAGCGACGCTCACCTAAGCCCAACGGTGTGAGAGGCGTTGCTGCGGGCACGCGACCATATTCATGCGGCAACGAGCACGTTTTCATCTGCGGTAACACGCGTGAACCGAAGTGGTCCGCTTCATCGAGATGAGGATAGCCCGACAGAATGAAGGAACGGATCCCCATTTGATGGTAGGCTTCAAGCTTGCTTAGAACCTGATCGGTAGAGCCGACGATGGCCGCGCCACAACCCGACCTTGCCCGACCAACGCCTGTCCACATGTTAGGCTCCACGTAGCCGAAATCGTCAGCCTTTTCCCGGTTTTTCGCCTGATGACTAACGCCGAGCGATTTAGCGTCCAACGCCCGATTGCGGATGGCCTCCCCTTGCTCGTCATCGAGCTTGGAGACGATATAGTCCGCATACTCCCGCGCCTCGGCCTCCGTATCTCTAACGATCACGTGCGTTCGCAAACCATAGTCAAGCGTGCGCCCATAGCGTTCAGCAACTGTATTGACGGCCTTCATTCGGCCTTGCAGTTCATCAATTGTTTCTGGCCACATCAGGTAGACATCACAGTGCTGGCCGCAAAGTTCCAGCGCATCGGGTGAATAGCCGCCAAAGTACAGCAGTGGGCCGCCCGTCTGATAGGGCCGAACCGGGTCGGTTGTCAGGTCAGAGAACTGGTAAACCTCACCCTGATGGTTAATTTCATCCTGTGTCCACGCCTGCTTGAGAATCTCCACCACTTCTCGGGAGCGCTGGTACCGGAAGGGGCTCGGCTCCTTCTGACCGGGGAAATCAGAGGAGATGATGTTGATCGTCAAGCGCCCCTGAAGCATGTGGTCGAGCGTCGCCACGGTCCTTGCCAGCATGATGGGTTGCATCTCACCACACCGCACGGCCGCCAGCAGATTGATCCGGTCAGTAATGGGCGCACAGCCAGCGACAAAGGACAGCGTGTCCTGACCAACCTGATAGGACGAAGGACAGAGGATATTTCTAAAGCCCTGCGCTTCAGCCGTTTTGACGATGTCGGAGCAATGCTCCCAACTGGACCTCAACGTGCCATCTGGAACGCCCAGAAACTGGTAATCATCGGAGCAAAGTGCCGCAAACCACGAGACCTCGCTCGCGTCCAGATCGGGGGATGTAATGGGCACAATGGTCATGGGTTTCACTCTCTCTGGGAACCAAGTTGTTCATTCTTGCTTAGGTCAGACATTTGTGTAAATCAATGGGGTATCAATTACCCTATCGACGATGCTAAACAGTCGAAAAAACAAGAACTTAAGCAATGGCAGAAAGGCCATCGTGGTATATCAATTCCCGAACGGAGCACCCCGGCGCATGCTTGAAAGAGACAACAGCCCGTCTGCACTGCCGATTTACCAGCAAGTCAGCGAGTTTCTCATCCGTGAAATCGCAGCGGGAAGGCTGCTGGATGGTCAGCGCCTTGCCCCTGAGCGAGCCTTGGCAGCGCAACATGGCATTACCGTCAGGACACTGCGCAAGGCACTGCTGGAGCTAGAGCGCCGCGGCATGCTGGACCGGGTTCAGGGGTCTGGGAACTACGTGCGAACAACCAAGGATGTTCAGAGCATCTATTCGCTGTTTCGCCTGGAGCTTCACGAAGGCGGCGGGCTGCCAACGGCGCGACTACTGGGTGTTGCGGAGCAGGAAAAACCGGCTGAACTCCCCTCCTTTGGGACGTCAAACAGCGCAACACGCATCCGCCGCTTGCGGTTCCTCAACCAGATCCCGATTGCTGTTGAGGAAATCTGGCTTGACCGGGATTGCGGGGCTGTGCATCGCGAAGAAGTCTCGGACTCGCTCTATCGCTATTACCAGCAAAGGCTGGGTTTCTGGATCACGCGGGTGAGCGACAAAGTGCGCTTGGCCCCTGTCCCGGAGTGGAGACCGGAGGCTTTTGCACTGTCCCCATCCTCACCAGCTGGTTTTGTCGAACGGTTGAGTTGGGCACAGGCTGACCATCCGGTGGAGTATTCGCGCACCTGGTTTGACCCCACGCGCGCGAACTATGTCCAGCGAATATCTTAAGCTGCCAAGTTCAGCTTGATCACAGGTTCAGCCAGTCCTGAATGGCATCTGCCGTATCCGGCAACCAAAGCGCGATCTGCGGGAACAGGAACACGAGGATCACCAGCACAATCTGCGCTGCAACAAAGGGGATCACGCCCTTGTATATCGTCTGCAACGGCACGTGTTGGGCCATTCCTTTGATAACGAAGACGTTCATCCCAATGGGCGGCGTAATCAGCCCTAGTTCCACCACCATCACCACGATGATACCGAACCAAACTGGGTCAAACCCGAGGTTCACGACAATCGGAAAGAAGATCGGAACAGTCAGCAGAATCATGGCCAATGCGTCCATGAAACATCCCAAAATCAGGTAGATGATGAGAATGATGACCATGACCATCATGGGATGCATATCCAGACCGGACACGAAGCTGGAAAGCCCATAAGCCATGCCGGAGAACACCATGAGGTTGTTCAAGGCAATGGCGCCAATCAGGATCGTAAAGATCATCCCGGTGGTCCGAATGGTTTCCAGCAAGGAGCCCTTGATGGTTTCGAAGTTCAACCGACCCCGCATCGCCGCAATACCAAAGGCACCCACAGCGCCGATGCCAGCGGCCTCCGTTGGCGTAAAGAAGCCAAAATAGATGCCGCCGATTACCAGGATAAACAGCAGCAAAATCGCCCACGTTCGGCCAAGAGCCTTGAACTTCTCACCCACTGTGGTCGTCTCGCCCTTTGGCCCGGCTTTCGGGTTAAATCGGGTGAAAATCGCAATCACCAGCATAAAGCCTAGCGTGGTCAGAATGCCGGGAATAAAGCCCGCGATGAACAAGTCACCAATCGATGTTTCAGTGAGAATACCGTAGAGGACCAGCACCACTGATGGCGGGATCAGAATGCCGATGATACCGCCAGCTGCGACGGAACCAGTGGCCAGACTATCGGAATATTTGAAGCGCTTCATTTCGGGCAGCGCAACCTGACTCATAGTTGCAGCCGTTGCCACCGACGATCCACAGATCGCCGCAAAGGCCCCACACGCACCGACGGTTGCCAGCGCAACACCGCCCCGCAAGGCGCCGAGCCAAGCGTTGAATGCTGAATACAGCTCGCGGCTCAAACCCGACCGCGACGCGACGGAGCCCATGAGCACGAACAGTGGAATGATGGATAAATCGAAGTTGGCCGTGGTCTCGTAGACCGTATTGCCGAACAGAGCCAAAGCAGGCTTCAGTCCGATGATCGCAGCGACCCCCAGAACCCCACAGGCGGCCATAGCGACGCCAATAGGAATAGAAAGGATCAGCAGGACGAATAGAATGGCGAGGGCGACCAAGCCGATGGTTAACGGATCCATGTGTGCCCCTCCCTACACCGAGCCACTGTCGGAATTTTGCGCGTCCTGAGCCTTGGCTTCCTGAATCTGCTCTTCAACTTCGCTGTATCCCTTGGAGCCAACAACCACCATCGCCCCAGCAATCACAGCCGCCGCCAAACAGGCCACTGACATACCATAAACCACCGGCGCAATCGGCAGGAAGAGCACCTGCGTCGCCAGACCGTCACCGGCAAACTGATTGGCTTTGCCAAGCAGGCCCCAAGCGAGCACGAGAAAGAACGCAGCCAGCATCAGCGCAGAAAGCCTGAGCAACAGGCCGAAGACAGCCTTGGGTACAAAGGCCTGAATCAAATCGACAGAGATGTGTCGCGCTGAATAGGTTGTGGTGCCAAAGGCCAGACAGACAATCAGGCCCATAGCGAGTTTGGTTAGCTCCACCGAGAACGTCAGCGGTTTATTGAAAAACTCGCGTCCAATGACGTCAGCGAACGTGAGCCCCATCAAGGCGAGCAAGCTCACAGCCGCGATGGTAGTAATGACAGTGCTGATGACACGCAGGATCATTCCTCGGAGCCCCAGAATATTATCAAAAAATCAGAGTAAAGGGCTGGGACAGCTTTTACCTGCCCCAGCCCTTTAAGCAAAAGTACGTTTAGTTGTTGTACTTTGAGAAGGTCGCCTTGAGGTCTTCCAGCAGTGCTGCACCGTCAAGACCGCGAGCATTCGCACGACCGATCCAGTCATCTTCCATGAAGGAAATCTGCTCGGACCAGCGAGCCAGCTCCGCATCGGACAGCGTGGTCACAACACCACCGCCGTCGATGGCAACCTGCAGACCCGCAGCGTCAGCCGCGTCCCAACCGCGACCAAGCAGCTTGGCACCATTGATGCCGCCCGCTTCGTCGAGTGCAGCCTGCAAATCAGCTGGCATGGCGTCGTATTTCGCCTGGTTCATCATGATCACGAATGGCGTGGTGTACAGACCGCCCGGAATGGACAGGTGGTAGTCAACCAGCTCACCCAGACGGAAGCCCTTGATGGACTCGTATGGGAACATCGCGCCATCAGCTACGCCCTTGGAAATCGCTTCGTACGCCTGAGACGCAGGCATAGCCACAGGAATAGCACCCAGAGCTTCAGACATGCGGACACCGCCGCCGCCCACGCGAAGCTTCACGTCAGCAAGGTCTTCAAGCGTGGCAATTGGCTTCTTGGTGTGAATGGCACCCGGGCCGTGTACGAACAGGGTAATTACCTTCACATCCTCGAGTTCTTCACCGAAGCCGATGTTGCGTGTGTACCAGTCCCAAGCAGCCTGAGAACCAGCCTCAGCCGACGTGGACAGGAACGGAAGCTCAATCGCCCGCAGGATCTCGAACGGACCTGGGGTGTAAGCTGCCACGTGGTAAACAAGATCGGACGCGCCAGCACGTACGAGGTCGTACTGCGCTGGTGGACCACCAATCGGTGCAGGGTCAACCTTGATCTGGATACGGCCGTTTGATGCTTCATCAACGGATGCAATCCAGTCTTTCAATGTGGTTGCAATCATATGGTGCTGTGGTGGAAGCCACGTGCCCATACGCAAGGTCACAGTTTCCTGTGCCGACGCGACACCAGCGGTCAGTGCAACTGCGCCAGCGGCAAGACCTGCCAGAATTTTACTCGTAAATTTCATCGTTTCCTCCCTGAGATTTGTCGATGAACGGGGTATCCCCCTATCTTCGCTCAGCCAACGATCTTCACAGCCGAAAGCAGTTAACGGAAGAGGCTCCTCTCACGCCTTTCCAACCGCTCCGACTCACGAAAAGCCCGAGGCATAAGACACCTAACAGGAGGTCGCAGCCGCTTGTCAAACTTAACGCGTTAAGTTTTTACCTTGCGCGATGAAAAAACCGCATCACTTAAGCAGGCTGACGACCTTTTCACGGACGATTTTTCCCATGGCATTTCGGGGCAAAGCAGGAAGGAATTCTATCCGGCTTGGATGTTTGAACCGCGCAAGTTCGTCGGCAAGCCGCTGCTTCACACGATCAAGCGGGAACGCAGGCCCCTCAATCACCGCAACTGGCGTCTGACCCCATTTCGGGCTCTCCATGCCAACGACACAGCAGTCACTGACCTCTGCTAGTGACCGGAGAACCCGTTCAATTTCAGCAGGATAAATATTCTCGCCGCCAGAAATAATGACGTTCTTGAGCCGGTCCCTGAACCAGTAGACACCCTGCGCATCGACCGAAGCGACATCTCCCGAAGGCCAAAAACCATCGGCATCCGTCAGGGCTTTGTCAGGCCAGTACCGATTGGCCAGATTACTGGCCTTAATCAGGATTTCACCCGGCTCATCCAGGCCAGGTACTTCGCCATCTGCGGTTTGTAGCCGAACCTCGACACCATCGGGCACTTTTCCAATAGAACCCGGCGCAGCAAACGCCATCTCAGCGGTCTGGAAGATCGAAATTGGCCCGGACTCTGTGGCTCCATAGATCTGTAGCGCAGGAATCTGGCGGTCCTGCAAAGCCGCAATCAACTCGATGGGAACATCGGTCGAGCCAATGGCAACCGCCCGCATATCGCTCAGGTCCAGTTCATCCCACTCTGGCAAGCCCAACATCGCCTGCAGCGTCGCTGGAACATGCACGGTCAGGGTTGGCCGGTAGGTTCGGTGCAAGTGCGCCATCAGAACAGGGTCAAAAGCTGTCATCACCTGCACCTGCGCCCCGTGGAGCAGCGCCGAAAGGCTCTGAATCGCCAGACCGCCAACATGGAACATGGGAAGAATAGTCAGCACTCTGTCCTGCTCGCCCTCCGGGTTATAGCCGTGCATAGCGTCAGAGAGCAGCGCATTGGCCCAAACTGCCCCCTGGCTGTGAACAGCGCCCTTGGGTCGGCCTGTTGAGCCGGAGGTATAGACCAGCAACAAATCGCTCGCGTCTGAACCTTCCTCGCCATCAAAGCCGTTGGAGGGCTCAGACAGCAGTTCCGCCAGCGCCACAGAGGCAACCGGCAACTCTTCAGCCTGTTCGCCAAAGCCATGCATGGTGACAAGCTGCCGTGGCGAGGCATCCTTGATCATCCACGCCCATTCTTTGACGCTCAGCCGCCAATTCAGCGGCATCAGCAAACACCCCAGACGAGCACAGGCGAAAAGCAGAATAACCAGCGCTGCTGAATTCTTGCCAAGATGGGCGACACGGTCACCGGGCTTTACGCCACGGGCGGTGAGAACGCCGGCGAGCTGGCGGGATCTCTCTGAGACTGCCAGCAGAGTGAAGGCCCCATCCTCACCGATCAAGCGAGGTTGGTCGTCATTCTGAGCCTCAACAGCGTGATCCAATGCCCTTAAAAGCGCAGAAGCGTCACTCGTCATCACTCTCGCCATGCTCGTAAAGGGCCAACTTTCCCAAGCGATCCAAACAGATCTCTGCGGTCCACGGAAGCATCAGCGACCCGCATCGGCTGTCTCGATACA
>JBMTIF010000034.1:0-10591 GCA_049437045.1 Alphaproteobacteria bacterium
TGACCAAATCCACCCTTGGCCAGAGCCTGCGCCACCTGCTCACGGGCCTGCGCTTTCATCGAAGGCGCGACGGAATCCTCGAGGTCAAGGATCACAGCATCGCAACGAAGCGACCGGGCTTTCTCGATGGCGCGGGCATTGCTGCCGGGCATAAAGAGTGCGGAGCGGGGGTGTATCAGTTTCATGACTTCACCCAATCACTGACACCCAAGTCTGTCGAGGTATGGCGGACCTGCGTAAACTCTCGTGGCGCAACCTTCGGAATGTGCGCAAGGCTGGTCGCATGATCCGTTTTGACACCGACTCAGCCAACGCACTGCGCCATCCGCTCTATCTTCAATGGTCGCTGGGTTTTGTCATTGGAACTATGGGTTTATGGATGACACGCCTGACACTGGGTTACGTCGTCTGGGAACTCACGCAATCCCCTGCCTTGACCGGTTTGACAGCTTTTTTAATTCTCGCCATGCCGGGTGTGCTGGGGCCGTTTATGGGCGTTTGGATCGAAAATCTGAACCCCAAGCGTGTGATTGTGGTGGTCCAGTTTCTGAACCTGCTGATCTACCTGTCACTCGCTGTAATTGCTTTCATCGGCACTACGTCGGTGCTTCCCTACATCCTTGCTGCGGGCGCTACGGGGGTCGTCATCGCCATATGGCAACCTGCGCGGCTGGTTCTCCCTACTCTGCTGGTACAGGATCAGGCCATTTCTTCGGCTGTGGCAATCAACTCGACTTTGTTCAACAGCGCGCGGATCCTTGGGCCTGCTCTGGCCGCTTGGGCAATTGCGTTGGGGGACGTAGCGCTGGCCTTCTTTGCTGGCTTTCTGCTCTACGGCGTCTTCTTCTTTGCTGTGCTGTTCCTACCGCTGAAACACAGCAGGAAAGAACCGGCAAAGGGCTCCTTTTTCGACCGGCTTTCTGGCGGCATGCAGGAAGCTGGCAAGAACCCCTTTGTACTGCTTGCCATGTGGGCGACCGTCTTCTCGGGTTTTTTCAGTCGATCAGTGATTGAGTTGATGCCAGCAATCAACGGGGAACTGATCGCAAACGGCAACGCCCAAACGCTCGGCTACCTGACTTCCGCAGCTGGCGCGGGTGCAATCTTTACCGGCATGGTCCTCGCGACACGTCGAGGCAATGCACAGCAAATGCTCAGCACTCTGTTCTTTGGTGGGATCGTGGGCGGCGTGGCGGTTTGCGGAATGGCTTTTGTCAGCTCGATGTGGCTGCTGCTGCCGTTGTCGGTCCTGTCCGGTGCCGCAGGAAGTCTGACACTGGTCGGCAGTCAATCCTCAATTCTTCAAGCGGCGCCAAAAGACTATCGCACCCGCATCATGGCGCTTTGGGGCGCTTTAGCCTTTGGCGGCATGGGATTGGGCGGGGTCGTCAGCGGGATTACGGCTTCGCTGATCAGCCTGCCGCCGACCCTCATCCTTTTCGGCACTGTTGGCACGCTGGGAAGCGGTGCCATTTGGCTTTACGCGCGACAAAGAAAGCCGGGATGAAACCCTTTAGTTTTGGGTTTTGGAATATATTCAGCCGTTACTTTTAGATTATCATGCAATACCATCCCGAAATATATTGAATCTGACTGCAAACTTCGTAATTTTTTCTCTCATTTAAGAGCTAGCATCCTTCAGATAGATCAGGAGGATGAAAGTATGATCGTTGGCGTTCCAAAAGAGATTAAGAACCGCGAATACCGCGTCGGCCTTACTCCCGACAGCGTGAGCGAATTTGTCGCCCATGGCCACAAGGTCGTGGTCGAAACCAATGCTGGTATGGGTGTCGGCGCAGCAGACGAAGCCTACGCCGCCGCTGGTGCAACCATTCTTTCCACGGCTGCAGAGGTTTTTGAAACCGCTGAAATGATCGTGAAGGTGAAAGAACCGCAAGCGGGCGAGCGCGCCATGCTCAAGCCGCACCACCTGCTCTACACCTACCTGCACCTCGCGCCTGATGCGCCGCAGACCCAAGACCTGATCAAGTCCGGCGCGACGTGTATCGCCTATGAAACTGTAACGGCCAGCGGAGGCGGTCTGCCACTGCTCAAGCCTATGTCGGAAGTTGCTGGCCGCATGTCGGTTTTGGCCGGCGCGCACTACTTGCAGAAGGCAACAAACGGCGCCGGTGTACTGGTCAGCGGTGTACCGGGCGTGGCACCAGCCAACGTTGTTGTTATTGGCGGTGGTGTTGTTGGTTTCAACGCCGCTGAAATGGCTGTCGGCCTTCAGTCAAACGTGACCATTCTCGACCGCAACCTGCTGACGCTGGAGCGGATCAACCACCACTTCGGCGCACAAGCACGTGCGATTTTCTCCACCAACGCAGCTGTCGCAGCTGCGGTTGAGCAGGCTGATCTGGTCATTGGTGCGGTACTGATCCCGGGTGCAAACGCGCCAAAGCTGGTTACCAAGCAGATGATTAGCGCCATGAAACCCGGCAGCGTCGTGGTCGACGTGGCAATCGATCAGGGCGGTTG
The DNA here is from genome assembly GCA_049437045.1 of Alphaproteobacteria bacterium. Lineage (GTDB taxonomy): Bacteria > Pseudomonadota > Alphaproteobacteria > UBA7985 > UBA7985 > UBA7985. The sequence goes on from JBMTIF010000034.1 coordinate 2,485, forward strand.
TTTTGAAACCTCCAAAGCCACGACCCACGATGACCCGATTTATGAAGTTGATGGCGTGGTCCACTACTGTGTCGCCAACATGCCGGGCGCCTATGCTCGTACGTCTGCTTATGCGCTGAACAATGCCACTTTGCCTTTTGGTCTGGCATTGGCTGACAAGGGCTGGAAACAAGCTCTGCGGGATGATGCGCACCTGGCGAACGGCCTCAATGTCTGGAATGGCAAAATCACCAACGAGCCTGTTGCACAGGCCCAAGGCCTTGATTTCACGCCATTAAGCGAAGCACTGGCTTAACCTCCCAAGCCACAATGAACGAGGGGCATTCCTCTATTCTCGCCCCTCGTTCTTTTCTGCACAGGCGCAGAAAAACAGACAGCCCGTAAAATTGTTCTGACTTGCATAGAATTTGCTTTCCCATTTGATAGCAACACGACCATAGGTTCATTTACATGACCTGACTTCAATAATTTGGTCGTTGAAGACATGGGAACATCTTTGCTTGAAGCGCCTCACCGCCCTCATTAGCGCACTCGTTTTCAGCGCCGCGGCTCAAGCCGACACGATGCTTGTCTTTGACGGCTCGAATTCGATGTGGGGTGAGATTGACAATGTTTCCAAGATTGAAATTGCCAAAGATGCGGTGAATGTCCTGCTCGACGAATGGAAGCCGAGTGAGCCTTTGGGCATGGTTGCCTATGGGCATAGGCAAACTCGGTCTTGTAGTGATGTCGAAGTGCTGGCCCAGCCCGGATCGACCTTTGGCCAGATCCGCAGAGCGGTGGGGAGCGTGTCACCTCAGGGCCGAACCCCTCTGACCGAAGCCCTGCTTACAGCCAGCCGGACGTTGATAACCCAGCAGGCGAAGAACCCAACATTGATCCTGCTGACTGACGGGATCGATACCTGCCAGCAAGATCCCTGCGAGGTTGCGAACCGACTGAAAAGCTTTCGGGCAGATTTCCGAGTGCATAGCATTGGCTTCAACATGGATCCAAAGGCGCAAGAAAACATCAAGTGTTTGAGCGAGGAAACCGGCCGTCGCTTCATTGAAGCCAATAGCAGCGAAATCTTGTCGCGTGCGATGATCGACATCGCCAGACTCGTTGCCGGATCCTCGACCGAAAACCAGGCTGAGTCCCGGCCAGAAATATCCGAACAGCTGCAGGCGCTGCTCGCCCCCAGAGAGCAGGAAGCGGCGGCATCTGAACCTCCCGCAAAACCATCCAGCAATCCACTCGATGGTATCACGCGCTCCGACCCTGTTCGTATCCTTCAGGAACGCTCGCGTGAGATTGTCTCCCGCTCCTTGAGCGCGCGAGAATCCGGAACCACTGACAATCCCAATGCAACTGTTTTCGCCATCGGACGCTCAAAAGTCAGCTTCTCAACCCGTCTGGCAAGTGATCACGGTGACATCTTTGCTTTCGATCAACCGACATGGACGATCTATGACCGAAAAGGTCAAGCGCGGGGCCGGCGACTGGTGGAAAGCAATGCTTCGCTGCCAGCCTTTGAGCTGCCGGAGGGTGATTACTTCATCGTGCTGGAAGCAGAAAACGTCAGGTATAATTACAGTTTTTCCGTAACCGATACCCTGCCCCAAAGCCATGTCCTGACGCTTGATCTCGGCGTTTTGGTGATTGACGTGGACAACGACGAAATTCTCGACGTTTTCGGCTTCCGATTTGAGGGAGCGCCAGAGAACCCCAGCCTCGATATCGAAATCAAAGGACCATGGTCCCAGACGCTGTTGCTGCCGCGCGGCACTTACATTGTTCAAGGTCGGATGAAAGACCGCCGCGGTACTGCCGGGCCGTTAATCGTCGAGCCAGGGCAGCGAACACACGCTCGAATTCTTGTACGCTAGGTCCAGCGCACGGCCTCTTCCTGATATTCCACCCATTCAACGTCGAAGTCCTGCGCCTGTCTGTCGATCCGTTGCTCAACAGCGGTTGAAACCCGATTTGCAACAGCATTGATCTCGTCAACTTCGATCCTCAGCCGATCCATCCACTTTGGCCCAAACAAGCGCCCAGCAAAGAACCAGTCACGAAGCTTTCTCAAGTCCTGCTGAGCCGTTGCAAGTTCCGGCTGCCCTTCTGCCCAAAGCCGGGCAAGGTCGTCGTGCTCCAGCGCTGTGGCTTCGGGTTGGCTGGCTCCGCCGCGTAAGGTTTCCACCGCCAACAGGTACTCCAACTCCATAAGCCCACCCGGACGCAGTTTGACCTCGCCGGGGTCATCTGGGCGATCGTAAATGCGCTGATCCCGCAATCTGAGCAGCATGCGATAGGCGTCCGCTGTCAGTTGCTGACCATCACGCGGCGTCCTCAAGATACGCTCTTTCACAGCATTAACCCGCTGCTTTAGCGCATCAGAACCGGAAAGCGGTCGCATCGGAACTTGCGCAATGTGTTCCCACGTTTTGGCGCGTTCCAGATGGTGTGTTTCGAATGAAGCGAGACTGATGGTTGGCGGGCCGGAACGACCAGAGGGACGCAAGCGGGTATCAACCTCCCACACCCGCCCTTCTCTCATTTGCGCGTTGAATGCGGTGTTGAAGCGTGCGGCGACGGCATTTGCGTCTTCCAGCGCCCAACCTTCCTCGACAACAAAGATCAAATCCAGATCAGAATGGGGAGCCATGGCACGCATCCCCATTTTGCCCATACCCAGGATACAGAGCGGAAAAGTCTCCAAACCCAGGTCGACCATCACCATTTCCGCAACAAGCGTCAGCGCTGCTTCGGCCAGTGCAGTCAGGTGCAGTTCGGCATTCTGGATGCTGCTAGCGCCCGTGAATACCGACAGATAGGTGAGATAAAGCTGCTCGTTTACCCATGCACGCGCTGCTTCCAGCTTACCTTCATAACTCCCTGCGGCTGCGATCATTGCGCGGCCCTGATCCAGTTCCGGCTTGGACGGCAGAGCGCTCGCCCGCCCCAACAGGCCGTCAACGACGTGCGCGGATTGTTTGAGCAACGAAGTCATGGCGGGAGCGTGGAACAAAGGCGGGACCACGGCTTCAAACAGCTTCGGATCGTTGCTCAGCAGCTTCAAATACTGACCCCGATTGCCTAAACGGCGAAACAAATCATCTGCCGCTCTCATGCTGGTCAGAGGGTCAGGTGTTTGCTGGGCTTGGTCCCAGATCCATGCCGGTGCTTTACCGGACCCTGCTTCGCTTTCCCATACCTGCAATCGGTTCTGAACAAACTCATCGTCCTCAGCCGACGAGCTCTGCTGCACTGTCGTGACAACGGGCTTTTCGACATCGGCGAACAAAGGCGCGACAGCCTCGTCAACGAACCGACGAACAACCGCGATCTCCTTTTGCAGTTCAGTCCAAGAGCCAAAACCGCTCCGGTCAGACAGCCATTCCTGTTGCTCCGGGTTTTCGGGAACAAAGTGCGTGTGGCCATCGGACCAATACTGAACCCGGTTTTCCAGTCCCCGCAGCAGCCAATAGCATCGCTCAAGCTCATTAGCGGTCGCCGGTTCTACGATGCCTTCCTGAGCCAGCCCTTCGAGCGCCTTCATCGTAGATGGCGTTTGCAAGTGCGGATAGCGACCGCCCCAAAGCAACTGTTGCGCATTAACAAAAAACTCGATGTCGCGAATGCCACCGCGCCCGAGTTTCAGATGAAAGCCAGCGGTTTGCTCTAGCGGTGTTTCGTTCTTACGCTCTTGAGCCAGATCAGGATGCTCCCGCCGAATGCGGGATTTCAGATGGGCGATTTCTTCGATCATTGAATAATCAAGATGACGCCGCCAGAGGTAGGCATGCAAGCTGGCAAGAAACTTCTCGCCGGCTGCCCGATCCCCTGCGACCACCCGCGCCTTGATCATCGCCAGCCGTCGCCACGGTGCGGCGCGGTAGTAGTGATAGTCCTCTCCCGCTTCGGTCGACATGGACAAATCAGTGACGGAGGGGTCCGGGCGCAACCGCCAGTCTGTGCGCCAGACAAAAGCGCCTGACTTATGGCCATCGATCATCTGCGTAAACGTGCGGAGCACGCGTGCCGTGATGTCCGTTCGCCCCACAAAGGCAGGAACCGGAATGGTTTCAGCATCGTAGAAGGCCACAAGGTCCACATCGCTGGAAAAGTTCAAATCTGCCCCGCCAAGCTTGCCTAGTCCCAGAACGAAAAGTCCAGGCACGGCTTCGCCCGGTTCCAAACCAGCCGGGACAAAGCGCGCAGCCTGCTTGGTTTCGCTCCAACTGGCGTTGAAAGCCCGGTTCAGGCTGCTGTCTGCGAAGTCAGTCCAACGCTGACCCAATGTCCTGACCGAGTGGTCCCCCGTATCCAGGGCGATATAATCTCGCTGCTGATTCCGTTTATCAGCCAAAAGCAGACTTCTGGTTGTTGGGTCAGACACAGTCTGCGTCTCAGATTGAGATAAACGCTCTGCGAGTGGCCAGTTTGCGTTTTCGCGCATTAGGAATCCTTCGATTGGAAAGCAGCGTGCTCGCTGTCACGCTGAGCTCAAGCTTGCTGAGCAGCGTATAATGGCGGCTTTCACGCCGAATTCCATAGGTTATGGCGTACTCAAGCACGATTTTAAGGTGATTATACGCCGGTCATGGGGGCTTGGCCCGAGCTTGGCAGTTTTGGTCTGTGAACGAGCAAAGGGCGTGGGATCCTGTTTCGGCAGGAACCACGCTTTTGCTCAAAACCAATTTGCGTCAGGAGTGTTCTCACCATGTCGACAAAAGCCAGAATCATGAGCCAGCCTGTGTTCATTCCCGCGTTTGCAGACGCCTTCTTTGCTGGTCATTCAGGCCTCGGTGATATGCTCCCAACCGAGCGGCGCGCTGTAACCGATCAGATCATCATCAACATGGACGCAAACTCTGCGATGGTCCTTACCCAGCGCGACAGTGCCCCTTCCCACTTCGGCACCATCGCTGATCTTTGGGACCTTCAATTCGCGGATGAAGAAGGTGAAATGACCGGCGGTACTTTCGTAACGGCTTTTCGCCAGCGCGATTTGCTGATCTTGCGTCAAGTCAACGGCGACAAAAAGGTGACCGTAGATTTCTCAGCTGAGCATGCTTACGTGGACCGCGGCGACAATGCGGTTGAGACGTATTCTGATATCGAACTGATTTCCAATGACCCTGATCTGGATTTGGACTGGGCCTAAATCAGGTGACGACGTCTCCACTAACCTTTGGAATCACCTCTGCCAAGGCTTGATGGAGACGGGTTTCCCAAGCTTCCAGCGAAGCCCGTGCCAACGGTGCTTTACGCATGAAGGGCTGGCACAAGGAAAACATCGGCTCTATTCCGTGAGCCGGCAGCCCTCGCCCGGCTTTGGACGACTGGCGATGTTCCATGAACCGCTTTTCCAGCGTGTGCTTCGTTGAGCCGACATAAGCACCATAAAGCCCGCTTTCTGCTGAATAGCCGTCTCGCAAGATAACATAAACGGTGCCGCCAGAGCGTTTAACCTGATCCCAGCCTTCCCACGATTTCGGAAATGCGCTCGCCACCGCTCTTCTCGCAGGTTCCAGCCACTCAATAGGCTGCAGATCACAGTCTGCAAAAACCATCTCGGCCTTGAGCACGCTACTGTCACGCACCCGCAGCTCCTCCAGCGCAAGCGTTGCCAGTTCCAACCGAGGGGGGTTGGCGGTGAGCCATTCCCGCATTGACCGGATCAGATGCGGAGCGTGCCAACGCTCGAAAGGCCGCGCAGCCTTGTAATCCAGTCCTGGATAAGGCCCGCGATAGACGGCGTGATAGGGCGGTTTTTCGATATTCAAATCAAAGGGTCTGACGGTTTTCTCTAGAGCGAAACACCGCGCAAGGCCTCGATCAAAGCTCAGGCCACTAACGCAAGTCTTTCATGGTTTGATGCGTGTGTGCAGAGTTCAAATAGCAAAACCAAGCCGGTGGGACCAGTTCGCGCTTTTTTGAGCAGCTTAAGCGAACAAGACAGACGCGGTTTCACCGACATCTCCTGCCCCCACAAATCCCGAAACCTGCCCCCTATCCACGTATCGCAGCTTGATTGATGAGACGAAGCTGAGCATTTTAACGCCGAATAGTGAAAGCTGGTTACTAGGGAACTTATGAAAGTCGTTGCGATTGGTACGGGCTACGTGGGACTGGTGACCGGCGTTTGTTACTCGAGCATAGGGATTGAGGTTGTCTGTCTGGACATTGATGCGAACAAAATCGCACAGCTCGAAGCGGGCATAAGCCCGATTTTTGAACCCGGTCTGGAAGACCTGATGACCAAAGCCGTTGAGGCTGGAAAACTTACCTTTTCCACGGACTACGCCGCGTCACTAGCCGACGCTGACATTGCCATCATCGCAGTCGGTACGCCCACTGAAGAAGGCGGCAGCAAGGCCAATACACGCTTCGTAGAAGCAGCTTTTTCGTCGATCCTTGAGCACCATAGCGGCACACTGACTGTGGTTGTGAAATCTACAGTCCCCATCGGCACGAACGATCAACTGAATGCAATCAAGGAAGAAATCGCACCAAACGCCCCGATCCATCTGGCTTCCAACCCGGAGTTTTTGCGCGAAGGGGCGGCCATTGAGGATTTCATGAAACCTGATCGTATCGTCGTTGGTCCAAGAGATGCGATAGCTGCTAAAGCGCTGCGCTCTTTGAACCAGAAATTTATCGATCAGGGCGTGGCCTACGTCGAAGTCTCCGCCGCCAGTGCGGAGATGATCAAGTACGCCGCCAATGCCTTCCTCGCCACCAAGATTACCTTCATCAACGAAGTTGCCAGCCTATGCGAGCGAGTGGGCGCAAACGTGGAAGATGTGGCCCACGGAATCGGACTGGATCAGCGGATTGGCCCCGACTTTCTTTCAACCGGGCCGGGTTACGGAGGGTCGTGCTTCCCCAAGGACACGCTGGCCTTGGTTGATACCGCACAGGTCGAAGGATCACCCGTGCGCATTCTGGAAGCCGTGATCGACGTGAATGAGGCCCGAAAGCAGGAAATGGCGGAAAAGGTCATTGAATCACTGGGCGGACTTGAAAATGCAAAAGGTAAGAGCGTCGCTATCTGGGGGCTTACGTTCAAGCCAAACACCGATGATCTCCGCGACAGCCCGAGCATTGCAATCATTCCGGCACTTCAAAAAGCCGGGATAAAGATACGCGCTTTTGACCCCCAGGGGATGGAAGGTGCTGCGGCGCTGTTCAATGACGTTACGTTTGAGACTTCAGCACTGGACGCCGCCAAAGGTGCGGATGCAATCTGTCTGGTGACCCATTGGCCCGAATTTGCTGAAATTGATCTGAAGCTGGCCAAAACAGCCATCAACACGCCACGCTTTATAGACTTGCGTAACGTCTTTGATCCGGCCGAAATGGCCGCAGCAGGCTGGGAGTACAGCAGTCTGGGACGACCGACTTAAATTCAATCAAAGCATACTTAGGCCTTTCCTCTTCTGCTGCGGACTGTAGGCTTTGCGAAACAACAAATCAGGGAGAACGTCAGTGTTGAAACCGGACCGGAGCCAGAAACGGCTTGGCAAAAGCGAGTTGATGGTTGGACCGATATCGTACGGCCATTGGCGACTGACGGAAGGGACCGCAGCCGAAGCTGGTGACAAGACGCGTGCAGCGCTCGATGCGGGCATGAGCATGATCGATACAGCGTCGATCTACGGCTACCCGTCTTTCGGCGCGGCGGAGGAACTGCTGGGCGAGGTTCTGAAGAGTGAACCGTCCTTGCGAGACCGTATGGTGCTGGCGACCAAGGCCGGAATCTATCCCCCCACGCCTTACGATTGCACCCCGGAGATGATCGTTAAAACCGCTGAGGAATCACTGCGGCGGATGAATACGGATGTCATCGACCTGTTCTACATCCACCGGCCGGACATGCTGACACCCCACGCCGATGTTGCAGAGGGTTTGATGCAGCTTGTTGAAAGCGGCAAGGTCCGGGAAATTGCCGTATCCAACTATACGCCAAGCATGTTTGCGGCGCTTCAGTCCAAACTCGACCGACAGCTGATTGCCAATCAGGTAGAATTTTCACCCGTGCGGCAGGATCCCGTTTGGGACGGCACGCTGGACCAGTGCCAGCAGTACGACAGCACACTGATCGCCTGGTCACCGCTGGGCG
>JBMTIF010000035.1:0-10537 GCA_049437045.1 Alphaproteobacteria bacterium
GGACCTTTCCTTTGGTCATGCCGGCGCTGGAAAAGTGCGCCATGCTGGGTTTCAAGCGGATCGTGGTTTTCCCCTACTTCCTGTTTACCGGCATATTGGTGAACCGCATCTACGATCAGACCGATGAAGTCGCCGCCAATCATCCGGGGCTGCAATTCATCAAGGCCGGATACTTGAACGACCACGATCTGGTGCTCGATACCTTCAAGGATCGGGTTGAGGAGTGCATGACCGGGCAGAACGTCATGAACTGTCTGAACTGTAAGTACCGCGAGCAGGTGCTGGGCTTTGAAGCTGAAGTGGGCCTACCGCAGGAATCCCATCACCATCACGTCGAAGGCGGTGACAAGTCCGAGGGGCATCATCACCACCACGATCATGGTCATAGCCACGATCACGATCACGATCACGATCATGCTCATGGGCATTCGCATGACCACAGTCACCCGCACACCCATCACCCCTACCCTCACAACGACCACCCTATGGGACCGTGGTCCCTGCCGGGTAGCAAGCAGGGCGACCACCTGGTCTGTCCTTGTGGTCGCTGGGCGGTGACCAAGAACGACGAACGCTTCGAGGCCTGAGCCGCGGTGAACTTCGACTACGAGAAAGTCCCCGCTGCCATTTATGAGCAGTCCTTTGGCATCGTTGAAGCCGAAGCCAAGGCCGGGTTGGATCGCCTGCCACCGGACGCGCGACCTTTGGCCGTGCGGATGATCCATGCCTGCGGTGTTCCGGAGATTGTCGGCGATATCGTGGTTTCGGATGATTTTGTCAGCGCGGCGCTGGGCGCGATTGCTGCTGAGAAGCCGATTTACATGGACGCGGAAATGGTTCGCATGGGTATCGTCCGGACCCTCATGCCGCCCAAGGTACCGCTATACTGCACCACCCACGACCCCCGAGCCGCGCCCATGGCCGAGCGCATCGGCAATACCCGCTCTGCTGCGGGTGTGGCGCTGTGGGAAGAGGATGTCGAGGGCGGCTTGGCAGTCTTTGGCAATGCACCAACGGCCTTGTTCTACGCGCTTGAACAGATGGCAGCAGGCGCGCTGCCCAAGCCTGCGGCCATCGTCGGTCTGCCGGTGGGGTTTGTCGGCGCGGCGGAAAGCAAGGATGCCCTGATCGAGAACGCTGGAGCCTTGGGTCTGCCATTTATCACCTTGCGGGGCCGAATGGGTGGCAGCGCTATGGCATCGGCGGTGCTTAACGCGCTGGCCAAGATCCTGTCTGACAAAAAGGACAGCGCATGAGTGCGCCGTGGATCAGCGTCATCGGGCTTGGGCCAGAGGGCTCGGCGGGTCTGACGACTTCGGCGCTGGAGGCGCTGGCAGCGTCTGAGCACGTGGTTTGCGCCCCGCGTCACGAAGGGCTGCTAGGTGATCTGGTGGCACAAAAGACCGTTCACTACTGGCCCGCCTGGCATCAGGCGCGGGAGGTGATCGCACCGCTGGAAGGTCAGCGTGTGGCTGTTCTGGGTACTGGTGAGCCGTTTCATTTTGGTGTCGGCTCTTCGCTGGTTCGCTGGTTTGGCACGGCGGCGCTGTCGGTTTACCCGGTTCCTTCCGCCTTTGATCGGGCCTGCGCGCGCTTGGGCTGGGCGCAGCAATCGACGTTGTGCCTGTCTGCCTATGGTCGTCCACTGGGCGCTGTACTGGTGCAGGCACGGGTCGGGGCCACGATGTTGATCCTTGGTGATGGCGAGCTTGGTTTGCGGCTTGGCCCCGCGCTGACCGCCATGGGATTAGGCGAAAGCCGAATCACAGCGCTGTCACAGATGGACGGGGCGACGGAGTCCCGGCTCGATGGCTTGGCGCGCGAGTGGTCGCAGACGGTCGACCCTATTACCACTTGGGCCGTATCGGTCGAGGCGGATGCCGAGGCCAACGTCCATTGGCCGGGTTTGCGCCATGAGCCCTTTGGCTTGCCCGACCAAGCCTTCAAGCACGACGGCAAGATTACCAAGCGCGAGGTGCGTTCGGTGAGCTTGAGCGCTTTGCTGTCGGCACAGGGTGGCGGCCTTTGGGACGTCGGCGGTGGCAGTGGTGCTATCGGCTTGGAATGGCTGCGCGCGCGTCCAACTGGCAAGGTTTTCGCCATTGAACCTCATGGCGAGCGCCGGGGTTTTATGGCCAAAAACGCGGCGCGGTTTGGGCTTGGAACCGATCCGCGCGACCCCTTTACCATCAGCGGCGAACACGCACCTGATGCCTACCAGAATGCCGGGTTTTCACCCGATGCGATTTTCATTGGCGGCGGTCTGAGCCGGGAGGGTGTGATTGATGGTGCGTGGCGCGCACTCAACAGCGGCGGTGTGCTCGTCGCCAATGCCGTTACCTTGGAAGGACAGGCCGTGCTGACCAACTGGCGCGAACAGGCCCACGGGCAGTTTTCCACCTTGGCCATAGCACGTGGCGAAGCGGTGGGCCGGTTCACCGGTCTGCGTCCGCTCATGCCCGTGCTGCAGTGGGTGGGCCGAAAGCCATGAGTGAGGTTGGAACGGTTTACGGTGTCGGCGTCGGCCCGGGTGATCCTGAGCTGCTGACACTCAAAGCGCTGCGCATCATTCAGGGCGCGCCCGTGCTGGCCTATGCCGCCGCTGAGGGAGTACCGAGTTTTGCCCGCTCCATCGTTGAGCCGCACTTGAGCGATCTTCCGGCCAAAACTGAAATTCCCATGGTGATGCCCATGGTCGCCGAGCGCTTTCCGGCGCAGGACGTTTACGACCGCGGAGCAGAAGATATTCGTCAGCACCTGCAAGCAGGGCGCGATGTGGCGGTCCTGTGTGAGGGCGATCCCATGTTCTATGGCTCCTTCATGTACCTGTTCGGGCGGCTTAACGGAGCCTTTCCCATGACAGTGGTGCCGGGGGTTTCGTCTGTCATGGCTTGCGCAGCAGTCGCCGGCTGGCCACTGGTCGCGCGAAACGATGCCTTCCGCGTGCTGCCGGCGACGCTGGACGACGACGCTTTGCGCCAGCAAATCAAAGACGCCGAAGCGCTGGCCTTTATGAAGGTTGGCCGGCATCTTGGCCGCCTCAAGGCGCTGCTGTCTGAGGCCGGTTTGCTCGGTCACGCGGTCTATGTCGAGCGCGCCAGCTTGCCCACGCAGCGGGTTGTTCCGTTGTTGGACCTGGACGAAGACCGCGCCCCCTACTTCTCAATGGTTCTGGTTCATCGACGCGGAGGCGCGCATGTCCTTTAAGCCCCAAGACATCCTCTTTGTTTCCCCACTGGATCGGCATGCCGATGCGCTCAATGCAGTGCGTGATGCGCTTGGGGGTGGAGAGGTCCGGTGCGGTGCGGGGTTCAGCGAGGCGGTGCGCCAAGGCTTCGGAACGGGTCGTCCGGTGGTCGGGCTGTGCGCTGCGGGCATCCTGATCCGATTGGTTGCGCCCCTGCTGACTGACAAACACGCCGAACCCCCGGTTCTGGTGATGACTGAGACGGGTGATTTTGTCCCGCTGCTGGGGGGGCATCATGGTGCAAACCGACTTGCGCGCGATCTGGCTGAGGCAGCCAACGGCTTTGCGCTGGTGAGCACGGCAACCGATGCCTTGCTCGGTGCGCCGGTGGAAGAACCGGCACCGGGTTACCGGCTGCTGAACCCACAGGACGCCGGGGCGTTTCAGAAGGCTCTGGCCCAATCACCAACAGCCGTCGCAATCAAGGGCGAATGGCCTTTACGGAGCGAAGTGCCCGAGGTGTCGGACCCGTCCAGCGGCTTGTCGCTGGGTACCGAAGGTGAGCCATCCCAAAGCGCACTGGTCTACACTCGGACCGATCTGGTTCTGGGCGTGGGGTGCGAGCGTGGCGCGGACGCGGACGCACTGGTTGACGCGGTTCAAGGGCTTTTGGCGCAGTCCAATTTGCGAGCAGAACAGGTCGCCGGCATCGCCAGCGTTACCCTCAAACAGGACGAACCTGCGCTTGCCGCTCTGTCGGATGCCCTGAGCGCGCCTTTGCGGTTTTTCGAGGCGGACAGGCTGGCACAGGTTTCAACGCCGAACCCTTCGACTGTGGTCCAAGCTGAAATCGGCACACCGTCGGTGAGCGAAGCAGCTGCTTTGCTCGGCGCGGGAGAGGGCGCATCTCTGGTTCTGGAAAAGCAGAAATTTGGCATCGGAACGCTCGCCATTGCCCGGGCTCCTCAGCCGATCACTGCTTTCACCGCCGGACAAGCGCGCGGTCAGGTGCAGCTTGTCGGGTTGGGTCCGGGCCGCGAAGACTGGCGGCTTGCCGGTACCGATGCTGTTCTGCGCAGCGCTGAGCATCTTGTCGGCTATACCTACTACACCGATCAGGTTCATCCTCTGCCGCACCAGCAGGTTCATACCTTTGATCTGGGCGAAGAAGAGCGTCGCTGTCAGTTTGCGCTCGACCTGGCGGCCGAAGGCAAGTCCGTCGCCCTGATCTGTTCAGGCGACGCAGGGGTCTATGCCATGGGGGCATTGGTCTATGAGCTGGCTGACCGGTCGGACAGCCGGGCGGTTCAAGGTGTGGAGATCATCGCCAACCCGGGTATCAGTGCCATGTTCGGTGCGGCTGCCCGGTTGGGTGCACCGCTGGGTCATGACTTCTGTGCCATTTCTCTATCCAACCTGATGACCCCTTGGACCGTGATCGAACGGCGGCTCCAAGGTGCGTCGGCTGCGGATTTCGTGGTGTGCTTCTATAACCCCGTCAGCCGAAAGCGCGATTGGCAGCTGGCCGCTGCGCGCGATATTCTTCTGGAAAACCGCCCAGCCGAAACGCCTGTGGTCATCTGTCGTCAGATTGGCCGGGCGGAGGAAACCTTCACCCATCGCACGCTGGGTGAACTGGACCCTGCAGAGGTCGATATGTTCTGCATGGTGCTGGTCGGATCGTCGATCACCCGGCGCTATCAACCCGTGAAAAACGGCCCTATCAGCTTGTACACACCACGCGGCTATCTCAGCCGCGGAGAGGATCATCGCGCATGAGCAACCCCATCAATTTCATCGGGGCTGGACCGGGCTCGCCGGACCTGCTGACCCTGCGCGGACGTGATCTCATCGCTGAGGCAGCCGTGGTGCTATATGCTGGTTCGCTGGTGCCCGAAGGTGTGCTGATTCACGCATCAAAGAACGCAGATATTCAGGATTCAGCCCCAATGGCGCTGGATCAAATCATGCAGATCATGGTCGATGCCCACCGCGCGGGAAAGAAGGTTGCGCGTGTGCATTCGGGTGATCCGTCGCTTTACGGTGCGGTGGCAGAACAGGCGCGCCGCTTGCGGGATCTGGATATCCCCTACGTTATCACGCCGGGCGTTTCCGCCTATACGGCTGCGGCGGCAACCATGGGGGTTGAACTGACGCTTCCGACTGTGTCTCAGTCGATCATTCTGACCCGTGTCGCTGGACAGGCGACCGACATGCCAGAACACGAAACGCTGGAAAACTTCGCTGAAACCCGGTCCACCTTGGCGCTGCACCTGAGCATCCGATACTTGCGCGATATTCAGCGTCGCCTGATCCCTTATTATGGCGAGGACTGTCCCTGCGTGGTCGCCTATCGCGTGGGATGGCCGGATGAGCAGTTTATCCAAGGCACCCTGACCACGATCCGCGACCGGGTGCGGGAAGCCAAAATCACGCGCACGGCGATTATTTTTGTCGGACCAGTGCTGGGAGAAGCAGAGTTCCCTGATTCAGCTCTCTATGATGCCGACTACGAGCACATTCTGCGTCATCGAAAGATGAAACCAGACGGATAATTTCTGCTTCTGCGTCCAAGTGCAGTGCCACTGTGCTAAGCCCGTATCAGCTGGCAGGCATAGCACACGATAGGGAACCAAGGTCATGCATCGCAAAGGCATAGGTATCGTCAGTTTTTTCATGATGGTGACGCTCGCGTTGGCAGGGTGTGGAGCAACATCCAACGTACCCGGGGCAGCGGTCGTTTACACCCGTGTGATGACGGACCAAGACGGTGAATTGACCCCGTTTCGTGCGCTTCGTATTGCCGACCCAGACCGGTTTCTTCGCATGGGCATCGATGAGTCGACCAACTATGCCGCTGCCAAAATGGACTTCGTGCTTCCAACTTTCGTGATTGTCTTCAGCCCTTTGCCCGGACCGACCATCACCCACACCAAAGACCTGTCCAAAGTCATACCGCTGCTCGCCCGCGAACTGTGCGGCGACAATCCAATCAGTGGCATTGAGCGGGAGTTGGATTGGGACACCGGTGAACGCAACATCTACGTGGAATGCAGAGCCCTGTTTGGCCGGTCCTACGACCTCGATGAGAACGGCGAGGAAGATCAAGATGCCGGAGAAGGCAATGAATTGCGTGCCGCGAGGATTGATCCAGACTACGCCTTACGCTACCGGGTCATCTATGACCGGAATGGTGACCCATCGGACACGTTCGTCACGCTTTCGCCTGATGGCTCGCGGGATGTAAACAAACCCTACTAAACCCCTGGTCACGGAAGTATCGGGATTATGGCAAATTCGAAGTTACCCACAGGTTTTCACACGATTTTGTCCACAATGCCTGTAGATACGCTGGACCAAAGGGGTGAAAATCAGCATTGTACCGCATAATGTTGCCCAATTAGGCAACGTGTGTCTGTTGTGTCGTCTTTGGTCCGGGGACCGAAATGCTGAGTGTGCTTTTTGTTTGTACGGGAAACATCTGTCGCTCGCCCATGGCGGAAGGCGTGCTGCGCGCGCAAGCCGAATTGTGGGGCATTGGCGACCGCCTGGTGGTTGATTCCGCTGGCATGACCCGGTGGCATGAAGGCGAAGAACCTACCCATGAAGGGCAGGTAGCAGCAGCTTCGCGCGGTTACTTTATCGGTGACATCCGATCGCGTCCCATTACGTCTGCAGACTTTGATAATTTCGACTGGATCATCTGCATGACCCGCGAGCACCAGCAAGGGCTGCGTGAACGTCGGCGCACAGCAGATCAGGCGCAAATCCTGCTCGCAACCGCCTTTTCTCCGCGTCTTGGCACCATCGATATCGACGATCCTTGGGGTTTGGGACAGGCGGCCTACGACAGAGCGCTTGACCAACTCGAACAGTGCTGCGCTGATATCCTTGTAAGAGTACGAGCCAGCGTAGCGGCCTAGCCGCTTTCATCCGCAAAGCGCTCAGTCACAAGCGCAAACGGAACCTCATGGCTAATACGACTTCAACTCCAGAATCCAACACCAAACCCAACCGCGGAACCGATGGACGCATCATTGTCGGTATCGTTGCTGCCCTGACGGCTGCGCTGGTGCTGGCGATTATGGATGCCGTCGCCTACAACCTGCGCCTGACCTACGGGGTGATCGAGACGCAGCTGATTAGAAACGTGGCGGGGGTGATGTTTCTCGTCGCTCTGGCCCTGCTGCGGCGGGAAAGTATTTTCCCCAACTATAAGGGTCGGGGCATCGTGATTGTGCGGGGGATCATGTTGATCCCTATGGGCTTCCTGATGTTTTCGTCGTTCAAGCTGCTGGATCAGGGGTCTGCGACGGCGCTGATCTTCACCTATCCCATCGTTCTCACCATTCTCGCTGCCGTCCTGCTTGGCGAGAAAACCGGTCCGTGGCGCTGGGGGGCGGTGCTGGTCGGTTTTTTTGGCGTAATTTCCGTTCAGATTGCGCTGTGGATGGCCAAAGGGGATGAGTGGACGGCTCTGACCTCCCAACCAATCTGGCTCACGGCCATGTACAGCCTCATGCCCGTGGGTGCAGCCATCCTGTTTGCCTTTTACATGATCGCCGTTCGCTACCTGCCACCGGGTCTGCCGGCCTTGTCGATCACTTACGTCGGCGCAATCGCGTCGCTGGCAACGATCATTCCGCTGTGGGTGCTGTTTGGTGAACGCGTGCCGCTCAAGTGGGAAGCGCACTGGTGGCAATTCGTGCTTCTGGCGGTTTGCTCGTTAGCGGCGGCACAGTCGCTAAACATTGCCTATCGCTCTGCCCCGGCTTCGGTCGCCGGGTCGTTGGAGTACGTCAGCATCCTGTTCGCCACGGGCTTGGCATGGTTCACCCAAGGACTGGTGCCGCCGGTTGCGATCTGGTTCGGCGTATCGCTGATTACCATCGCTGGACTTGTCACCGCCTGGCGCGAGTCCCGGCACCGGCAAAAGCCTGAAGAGCCTAAGTCCACATCTGATTGAGCGGATAGGACGCCTCTACCCGATAGGCCCGGCCCGGGCCGCTCGGGTGGCTGGAGACCATGTGAAAGGCCTCCACATCACCCATCCTCAGCCGAAAATCGACGTGTTCGGCGAGCCAGGGCTGCACGACATCCAGACGGACCGCACGGCAGCGGGCCAGTGTCACGTGGGGTTTGAATTTGCGCTGTTCAGGCGAGAATCCGGCATTTCGACACGCGCGATCCACCTGAGCTTTCAGCCCATTCAGAATAGGGTCTGGACGGCTCAGGGCGTGCAGGTTCTGCACCCGATCACCAATCCCGAACCAACCCACGCCATCCAGCGTGACATCAAAGGCCGGTGCTGTGATTCGTGCCAATTCAGCGTCGAGATCTTCCGCATCGTCCATTGAGACGTCACCCAGAAACCGAAGGGTAAGGTGAAGGTTTTCCTGTGGCTGCCAGTGAACCCCGCTCACCCCTTCCATAAGGCTGCACAGCCGCCGGGTATAACCACTGTCAAACGTCAGCCCAATAAACAGCCGAAGCACGCTGAAAACCCGGGATTAGGGGCAGGGGTAAGTGTGCAGGCGGTGCAGCACGTCAATGTCGGCCAAAACCTCATCACTGAGGGTAACAGTGGTAGCTTCAAGTGCGACTTCCAGCTGCGGTATCGACGTACCGCCAACGATGCTGGAGGTCATGAAAGGCTGCATGTAGACAAAGGCGTGCGCCATGATCGATGGGTCCAGCCCATGTTTTTGGGCCAGCGCCACATACTTTTCAGTCGCGACAACACCGTTTTCACCCGTATATCCCGACCGCTTGGGCCAGAGCGAGAGGCGGGAACCTTCGGGCAACTGACCATTGAGGTACTTGCCGCTCAGATGACCGGCGGCCAGGGGGGAGTAGGCCAGCAGGGACACGTCTTCGTTCATCGAAATTTCAGCGTTGCCGCCATCAAAGACGCGGTTAAGCAGGCTGTAGGGGTTCTGGATCGATGCAATCCGGGCTTTGCCCGTGTTCTCACAACGCCGCACCCAGTCCATGGTGCCCCACGGGCTGTCGTTGGAGATTCCCCAAGCGCGGATTTTGCCTTCCTTGACCAGTGCATCCATGGTTTCGAGCGTCTCCGCGCGATCGGCGCCCCGATCCGGGTTTGGCTTGGTCTGACCGTACTTGCGGAAGTGGGTCCAGCCGCGATCGGGCCAGTGAAGCTGATAGAGGTCGATGTAATCCGTCTGCAGGCGGCGCAGCGATCCTTCGATTGCCGTTCGGATGTTCTTTTCATCGAAAATTGACTGACCGCCCCGGATCCAGTGCAGCAGCTCATCTGGTCCTGCGACTTTGGTCGCCAATATCGTGTCGGCCCGCTTGCCAGAGCGGGTGAACCATTCCCCGATGATCTCCTCGGTTCGGCCACAGGTGTCGGCCGTCGGGGCGCTGGGATACATCTCAGCCACGTCAAAGAAATTCACGCCGTTGGCCTGTGCCCAATCCATTTGGGCGTGCCCTTCTTCAAGCGAGTTTTGCTGTCCCCACGTCATGGTTCCGAGGCAAAGCTCGGACACCATCATGTCCGTGCGGCCCAAGCGCTTCATCTTCATCGCTGCAATCAGTCTTCCTGTTGATCCCAGGGCCGCGGTGTCAGCGGCACCCCTTCGGCACGAGCCTGTAGCAAATGGTCTGCCAAGACAATAGCCACCATCGCTTCTGCGACAGGGACGCCGCGGATCGCAACGCAAGGGTCATGACGTCCCTTTGTTACAACTGATACGGGTTCACCAAAGCGGTTGATTGAGGCGCGAGGGGTGAGGATCGAGGACGTTGGTTTGATCGCCAGCCGCGCCACAACCGGCTGTCCGGTGGAAATGCCAGCCAGGATGCCGCCCGCGTGGTTGCTGGAAAAGGTCGGATGCCCGTGGTTGTCCACTGCCATCTCATCCGCATTGCCTACGCCGTTGAGCGCAGCGGCGGCAAAGCCGTCACCGATTTCGACACCCTTGGCAGCGTTGATTGACATGAGCGCGGCTGCCAGATCGCTATCGAGCTTGCTGTACACCGGTGCGCCCAGACCGGCGGGGATTCCCTCCGCAACCACCTCGATGACGCCGCCTGCTGAGTTACCGTCCTTGCGCAAACGATCCAGCTCATCGGCCCAAGCTTCAGCCGCTTGGGTGTCGGGACAGAAGAAAGCGTTGGACGCCACCGTGTCCCATTGCCAGTTCTCCCGGTTGATCTCCAACCCGCCCATGGCGACCATGGCCCCGCGGACGGCAACAGGTTGCGGGCAAATATCGCTGAGAATGCGCTTGGCGATGGCACCTGCGGCCACGCGCATCGCCGTTTCTCGCGCCGAAGACCGTCCGCCACCCCGATAATCCCGAATGCCGTACTTCTGCCAGT